>JACMRP010000183.1 GCA_014376325.1 Pseudobdellovibrionaceae bacterium | reverse complement strand
GGAAGAACTTCTTGCGCTGGTTTTGCCGGTGGGGCGGCTGCAGCCGTTGCGGCAAATCGGGGATTTCTTTTTTCGTACCAGAAGTATCCCGCAGCACCGATTAATGAAAAACCGATTCCTAAAAATACAAACTGCCATGCTAAAGAAAGTCTTCCGCGAACCAGGTCATCGATCGGCACGACAGAAATAACGTAAGCACTCGAGTTCGGAACCTTTTCGTACATTCCGAAAACTTGTTTCTTGCCCTGCATGTAGGTACCGAGGCCTTGCGCCGAACCGGTCTGGCGAATCTCTTTAAACAACGTACTGTCGCTCATGACGGTGCCGATGTATTCTGGAGTTGCGTGACTGATCGTTAACCCGTCATTCGCGACGATCGCGAACGAATTCATAGAGCCCCGCTGCGATTCGATTAGGGACTGAAAGTTGCCGCCGTTGCCAACCATGATATAAGCGTGACCACCGCCCGCAAAAATAACCGCGACGTGCGTATTCTTTTTTGGGTCTTTGAACGAACGTAAAATGACGGTGCCGCGACTTTCTAATTCTTTGCCTAAAAAACCAAGGTACTGACCTAGCTGAACCGGAGTCCAAGTGGCCGCGACCGAATCTGCTTTGGTCGTCATCTGCGTGATCGCCATCGACCCGTTTTGACTCGTCATCAATGCAACGGCGTAATACGGCTGAAAGTTTTTCCAGTTCGTGCGGTCGGATTTGAAAGTGTCTGAATTGACCGTTGAAAGTTGGCGCCGGGCAGAATTGATCTCGACGCCGATGGCTTGAATCATCGAAGAAATCTGGCTTCGCGACTGAGCTTCGGCCCACGCCATACGATCACCGTAAACAAAACGATCCACGCGCCACAAAACCACTCCCGAAAAAAGAGCGGCGGCGGTCAAGATGATGACGAGGAGTCTCAGTTTCATTCGTTGTGCTTCCCTGCTACATTCAGCGCGCGCAGCCTTGCGCTTAGCCTATTGATTCCATTGTAATTTTAGAAAGCCGCAAGAATCAAGCAAGACTCCTTTGCAAAGCCCTAGAAATAGGAATAAAAGAGCTCATGGCGACACATCGTTGTGACATTCTGATTATAGGTTCCGGTCTCGCAGGTTTAGCTCTCGCACTGAAGATGGCCCCGCACGGAAAAGTTTTAATACTCTCGAAATCCCAGGCTCCAGATAGCAATTCGAATATGGCCCAAGGCGGGATCGCCGCGGTGATGGCGGCAGAGGACAGTTTTGAGAGTCACGTTCAAGATACGCTGACGGCCGGCGCGGGACTTTGCAAAGAAAGTGTCGTTCGTAACTTTATTGAACAGGCCCCGGATCGCATCGAAGATTTACAAAAATGGGGAGTGCAATTCGACTTAAAAACAGAAGACGGAAAACCCTCCAACGTCATCGATTTGACGCGGGAAGGCGGACACTCTCATCGCCGGATTTTGCACGTTGAAGACCACACGGGGCACGAAGTTCACAAGGCTTTGTTAAAGCTCGTTCGCGCCAATGAAAATATCCAAATATTAGAAAGTCATTTCGCGATCGACGCGATTTTGAACAAACATTTAGACAACTACGACATGACCCCTCCCCACTGTGTGGGCGTCTATGCCTTGAATAATACCACCGGCGTTGTCGACGCGTACCTAGGAAAGTCCGTCGTTCTAGCAACGGGGGGCGCGGGCAAAGTTTATCTTTACACGACTAACTGGAGTGGTGCTACCGGCGACGGAATCGCGATTGCTTACCGTGCGGGCGCGCGGGTTGCGAACTTGGAATTTATGCAGTTTCATCCCACTTGTTTATTTCATCCGGACGCTAGAAATTCGCTTATTTCAGAAGCACTTCGCGGCGAAGGTGGCGAGCTCATCACCGCTCAGGGCGAAGCTTTCATGAAGAAGTACCACGTCCTCGGTTCGCTCGCTCCCCGTGATATCGTGGCCAGATCCATCGATGCGGAAATGAAAAAAACCGGCGCGCCTTGCGTGTATTTAGACATGACAAAACTCGATCCTGATTTCTTGCGTAAAAGATTTCCGGCAATACATTCTAAGTGCCTAGAATTTGGAATCGACATGACCAAAACGCCAATTCCGGTCGTGCCGTCAGCGCATTATTTGTGCGGTGGTGTGCTCGCGGATCAAGACGGTCAGACCGATATTCCAGGTTTGTACGTCATCGGCGAAACGGCCTGTACCGGTTTGCACGGAGCAAACCGCCTTGCTTCAAACTCGTTACTTGAGTGTTTGTGCATGGCCCACAACGCCAGCGAAAAGTTAAAGAAAAGCTGGTCCACCTTAAACGTTACCGCCACCGATCCTTCGGAATGGCACTATCCTGTGGAATCCAACGACGACGAAATGGTCGTCATATCCCACATGTGGGAAGAAATTCGCAGATTGATGTGGAATTATGTCGGCATTGTGCGGTCGAACAAACGACTCGAACGCGCGCAGCACAGATTGCAAAATATCGTTTCTGAAGTGCGTGAGTATTACTCAAATTCAAAAATTCACAGCGATATTATTGAGCTTCGAAATATCGCAATGGTCGCGGACCTTTCAGTGGAATGCGCCCTTCGGCGAAAAGAGTCTCGCGGTATCCATTACAACTTGGATTACCCTTTCGTTCCCCAAATAAAACAGTTGGACCGAGAAAGACGTCAGGATCCCACCGCTCAGGACACAATTTTGTTGCGCGGGCTCCGGTAACTTCGACACAATAGGCTCATGACAATGAATTCCTATAAAATCTCTGAAGGCCGCTTCAAAGGTTACAAAGAAGCCGATCTATTTTATCAAGTTTGGGAAAATCCCAAAGCGACCGGAACCATCATAATCACTCACGGTCACGGCGAACACACCGAAAGCTACAAACGCGTTGTCGAAGCTCTGAAAGACCAAGCTTGGACCATCTACGCGTGGGATATGCGTGGACACGGTCGCAGCGACGGACTCCGCGGTTACGCTGCCGGAATTCAGGATTACTGCTTAGATTATTACGAATTTTTAAAAATTGTTTTGTCAGAACCGTCGGTACAAAAAGGTCCCCTTGTTTTACTTTCGCACTCGATGGGCTGCTTAGTCGAAACCCTGACCTTGATTCAGCATCCAGAGATAAAACCCGATGCACTGGTATATAGCTCACCGCTTTTTGGGATCGGGGTCGCGGTTCCGGGCTTTAAAAAAGTCGGTGCTGAATGGATAAAAAAATTATTGCCGACGGTTACCATGTGGAACGAAGTTCGAAACACCGACGTGACCCGCGATCCAGAAATCATTCGTGAATTAGAACAGGATCCTTATAGGCACGCCCGAATATGCGCCGCGGTTTACCTTGGATTTCTAGAAAGCTTTCCCATCGTTCAGGCAAAAGCTCCGGAGTTGAAATTTAAAACGCTGATGCAAATTTCGGACAAGGACCCGGTCATTAGCTCCAGCGAAGCGATGCGCTTCTTTGAAAAGCTTGGCAGCAGCGAAAAAGAACTTAAAATTTACAAAGATGCAAAACACGAAATTTATAACGACTTGGTCCGCGAAACTGCCTTCGAAGATCTTCGTCACTTTCTTAGCAGCGTGGTAAAAAAAGATGTTTAAAATAGGTCCACTCCTTATTGGGTTTTTAATTTTTGGCCTCGCCTCGTGCGCAACAAAAACCACGAACGATAAAGGACTCAACGTCCTGACCGAAGACGCCTACGGTGCGGTCATCGATAAATGGAGTGACCGGGTCGAAAATTACAGTGGCCTTAACAATACGATCACCGTCATGGCGACCCTGGTAAATTCGGAAGTTGTTCAAGCGCAGCTTGAGCACAACGCCCACATGTTTCAGTGGGATCAGACAAAGATGACCGAAGAAACCCGGCTCGCAAACGAAAAAGCCGCGAAGCAGACCGAGGTTTTTGTCAGTTTCTATTCGCCAGAAAGAAAATGGGATGACCTATATAAAAGCAAAACTCTCTGGAAAGTCTTTTTAGACGTCAATGGCCAACGTTATGAAGGTAAGGCCGTAAAGATCAAACTGCTGACCCGCGAAGTTCAGAGCCAATATCCTTACCACACCGGTTACGGGACGCCTTACTCAATCACATTTCCGGTAGATACAAAAAATGCAGATGGCAAACCGGTTCGACTGGTCTTTACTGGCGCCATCGGTTCCGTGACGCTGAATTTCGGTGATAAATAAATTTTGCTATGGGCTTTAAATCCATGCTTCGGAAGACGGTCCAATATTTATTCTATCCCCTGCTATTGATTTTATCTTGGTCCATGTACATTGCATTACGACCCTTCATTGCGGTGGAACATTTATTTAATTTAGTGGCTGCAGTCAGTTTTTCAAGTATCGCGATGGGAAAATGCCGGACGCTTTCATCCGGTGGATTTATTTCTGAACTGGTTCTTTTATTTTCTGCCCTTGATATTTTTCGGCGTGTCGCCGGAAGTATCTGCCTTATTTTTGGTAAAGTTCTGTGCATTTGGGATCACGTCTTCGGCACATTCTTTTTACCCGCAAATCGCGAAGTGGAACGTGCCGGAGTGGTCGACCAAGAGACTCACTTAACTACGTACTGGGCAGTACTCTTGCACCCACTAAGGGTGCTCTTCAAGCGGTGAAGACTCTTCAAATTTCCTAGAGTTTAAATATTTAAAAATGTGTCGCTGCCCCAGAATTATCTGCGAAATCGGGATTGAACGCCCCACTTAAACAACGGAGGTAAAAATTTAGCGATTTGCAGACCGACACCCGTCATACCGTGCGGCTCTAAAACTTCAAGATCGTTCAGCACGGCCTCTTTGATCATGTCCGCATACTTTTGCGGAGTGATCGAGTCTTCAGGAACTTTAAAATTTTTGGCATAGCGATTTGCGATGTCATCGAACATCCGCGTTTTGATTCCCGGAGTGATCAGCAACAAAGTACTCACGCCAGTATTTTTAAGCTCTAGCTTTATGCAATTAGTGAACGCCATGACGGCTGCCTTACTTGCAGCATAAGTCGATGCACAGGGAAAATGCATGATAGCGGAGACGCTGGAGTTGTTAACGATTTTGCCACGCTTCCGCTTCAGCATGCGTGGAATAAAAGCACGGGTCAGTTGAACGACGGAAGTCACATTCACCTGAAATATCTGATCGATTTCCGCAACCGTCTGCTCTTCGATCAAACCTCCGGTCAAGACTCCTGCATTATTAAAAAGCAAATCTACTTCAAGCTTCGACGTTTTTTCGATCACGTCCGCAACCGAAGCGGGGCTGGATAAATCAGCGATCCACACCGTGACCGAAGCCGCCCCGGCCTTTTCGAGTTCTTTTACAAGGTCGACCTCTTTTTTACGGATGATCAAGTGGAGATGGGCACCGCTTTCGGCACAAGTTTTAGCGAAAGCTCGGCCGATGCCGCGATTCGCGCCGGTGATCATGATGTGCGAACTTTTGATTTCCATATTAACCTTCTTTGATTTGGGAACTGCTAAGTCCCCAGGACTGTAACACGTCTTTTTCGTCCGCGGCAGATTTGGTTTTTTTAAATTTTGCCCCCGATTTGCCCTTAACGCGTCTTTCGCAAGATAGCCAATCACGATGCCGAACGACAATGCCGCCAATGCTGCTTAAGTAAGAAAACGCGGCGGGCTTCGCCTCAGTTTTTGGCCTCATCTCTGGCAGACCTTCGGACTCTGGCAGACTGAGTATATCAATGTCATACTCCGCAAGAGTGCCGTTAAAAAAACGCCAGCCCCGGCCTTTCGAAAATGCCACGGCGATTTCGTCGCATCGCTCGTTGCCCGGTGTACCCATGTGTCCACGAACGTAGTTCCACGCGATGGTTCCCTTGCCGCGTGCTTGCACGAGGTCGAACAAATCTTGCCAGATGTCTTTGTTGGAAACCTCTTTGCCTTCAGAAGTTTTCCACGAATTCTTTTTCCAGCCCCAAACCCACTGCGTAATTCCGCGAATGACGTAAGTAGAATCCGTATAAATGATCACGGGCCCCGGAGTCCTTGCGAGCGAAGCGAGGGCCCCACGGACGCCCGACATCTCCATCCGGTTATTGGTGGTTGCGGACTCTCCGCCCCCGAGCTCTTGGACAACGCCACTTGGCTGAATGACAACCGCGCCCCAACCCCCCGGGCCGGGGTTGCCAGAGCATGCGCCGTCCGTAAAAATAATAATTTCGTGTCCGGTACTTTCTTTATCAATCATTATGTCGGAACTCCGCGAAAACGTGGGAGATAAATTGTGAACGTGGTTCCTGCGGACTCGCCGCACTCAAGTGTTACAGCACCGTAATTCTGCAGCACAAAATTTTGCACGGTACTCAGTCCCAAACCAGTCCCTTGACCTTCTTCTTTCGTCGTGAAGAAAGGCTCAAAGATTTTATCGCGCATTTCTTTTGGAATGCCCACGCCCGTATCTTGAACCGCGACCGTGACGTAGTCTCCAGCCGCCACCGTATCGGTTGTTTCGCCGACCACTTTATTTGCCAACGTGATCGTTAAGTCTCCGCCTTCCGGCATGGCATCGCGAGCATTAATGCAAAGATTGATAATCACGTTTTCAAAACTGCTGACATCCGCACGGACTATCCACAGATTTGCGGGGGCGTTGATCGAAACCTTATTCCGTTTCGAAACGGCAACCTGAATCAGTTCGGACATAGAACTCACCACGCCACCCAGATTCACCGGCTTAGTATCGATGCCCTGACGGCGAGCGAAGGTCATAATTCTTTGGATCAAGGTTTGCCCACGAAGTGTCGCACTTTGGATACCGCCCACCGCTTTGGCCACCGGGGGTGATACTTCAGGGCCTAGCAAACGATTCACGATCGCCACATTACCTAGCACGATTGCGAGGATGTTATTAAAGTCGTGCGCGAAGCCCGCCGCAAGTTCGCCGATCAACCCCACGCGCTGGATGTGCCGGATCTGGTCTTCTTGTTTGTCGATGCGCTCTTGAGCCAAAACGGTTTC
>JACMRP010000182.1 GCA_014376325.1 Pseudobdellovibrionaceae bacterium | reverse complement strand
TTCCATCATTTTCCGCACGCGCGTTTGGATGTTTCCGCGGACGTTACAGAACTCAACGGACCGCAATCCGTACGGCATATGTGTCTTTAAAAAATTCTCTAGATTGTAAGCACGGCGTGGAGAAGAACTGAAAACTTTCAGATGTTTGCTGGATCGGACTTTATCAGCATCGTTTTTTTTAAACAGCAATAGATCACGTTGGTCTGCCCGGGGCATCGTCGCCACGATCTGCGTGCCGATCCGGGGCGCGGTGGGCAGATCCTTCCAGGAGTGAACGACCAGGTCGGTATTTCCGTCCAATAGGTCCTGAACGAAGTCTTCGGTAAACACGCCTTTTTCGGGCATGCGCCAAAGCGGATCGGTCAGATTTTTATCCCCGAGGGATTCGCGAAAGTTGTATTGGATTTCTAATTCTGCAAACTTTTTTTTTAAAGCGTTGCCTACTTGGTAAGCCTGCAGCCTCGCAAGATCACTCTTGCGCGCTGAAATTTTTAGACGCACAGATCCTCCCAGCCGTAAGGACGATAAAGACTTCGCTCATAGTACTCCTGAGCTTTTCTTTGCACCACTTCTTTAAGGGTGACGACCTTGTGACTGAGATTTTGTTTATTTTCTTCAATGCTGGCAAAGAAATCTTTGAGTCCGATGAACTGGAAATTTTTAAAAAGTTCTGGTTGTTGGAGTTCCCCGCGGAGGTCTAGGACCTTATGAACTTGCCCCTGGCGTTGCTCGAGCCAAGCTAATAATTCGTGGTCCGTCAATGGAGCGGCAATGACCACGCAAGAAAAAACTTGGGACACGTCATTCGCTGGCGCGATTAATAACTCGGCGTACTTTTCACGAAAGCGCAGCGCCTTCTCGGGACTGCGGCACACGACCTGCAACTTTTTTTGTTTCGCTAACCAAGGCAGAATCTCTTCCACCAGTTGACCAGATCCCATCAGCGTTACTGCCGATTCAGTCTTGCTGAGCTTTCGGACAAGACTGCCGTAACCTTGGGAACCAAGTCCCACCAAATGTTGGGCACGCATCACTTTTGCGTTTAATAACAAAGCTTGAAGAAATTCGCGAAGGTGCGGAGTCATGACAACTTCATTTTCGAATGCACTGACAGAGAAATTTTTGAACTGTCCAAGCACTTCAGTTTCGCCAACGACGGGGGAATGCAATCCACAGATAATTTCTAATAAAAACGCGAACGCGGCCGAGCCGCTAAAAATCTCGTCGGTCTCTTCAAGCGTAAAGTCTTCGTGGGAGGACCTCAGAAATGCAATCTGCCGAAGACAGGTCTTCCAGACCAAAGTCTGTGAATCGAGTCCCGAGAGCGGGTGTGCTCCCCGGCGGTGCAATAGAGTGATGTCATCCATACTTAATTTGTACTTCAAAAAGCCGCGGCGTTTGTCATTTAATTGTCATCTAGGGTGAATTTCGGACCTCATGGCTCATTGCGATACTCGCCCAATCTCTTCCTATCTCGCTTCAGTCCCTCGGCCAAACTTCCGAGAAGAAGGCGTGGGTATCCGCCGGAATTTGTTCACCTATTTTTTGTTTGCTTGGATCGGGTTGACGGCCTTGCCGGCCGACCTGCACGCGCAAGCATTCTTGGCGGAAATGTCCTTCTCGTTGTGGAACAAAAGCTGCGAAGCGCGACCCCGCGATGCTGCGCCCGCTATCTGTTTGGCGGGTTCACCATCACAGCAGCAAATTCATCTACTTAAAAAAGATTTCGGAAAAATAAGTGAACAATCTTTTTTGGGAGCGCTTGCAAACGAACGAGCGATCGCCATGGCTTGTGCAGAGACCCAAATCGATGCGATCCAGGTCACTCCGAAGGCCACCGAAAAATTCGTTGATGACTACGTTTCTAAGCTGACGCTTCTTGCTTACGCGAAGAAGCAAATGACGACCTTAGAGCCTGCCATTGCCGTCGATAAAAAAGCAGCCATCGAATATCACCGACTTCGCCTCCATGTGGAATCTATAACGTCGAGCATGTCCTTCATTAAATTGAAGTCGATGAATCAAATGCGGAATTATATAACTTCGCAATCGGACATGTTCGGCCCAAAGGGAGTTCCGAATTACTTTCACGAGCA
The DNA here is from genome assembly GCA_014376325.1 of Pseudobdellovibrionaceae bacterium. The sequence continues at coordinate 1,129 of JACMRP010000182.1, read as the reverse complement.
GATGAAAGAAGCCGTCCGCTCAGCTCTGAAGAAATCTAGCATCGAAGTTGCTAAAAATAAGTCGATCTTGGAACAAGGGGCCCTGACGAACGGCGAATCTCTTGACGAGAACTACCGCGAATCTTTGGCGCAAGACGAAGACTTGATCGAAGGCTTTCGCAAAAGCAATCCCCAGATCGAAAGCACGATGACCAGCGCTCAGTGCCGCGTAGACGCAAAGTACGGGCGTGGCGCCGAGAGCCGCGACAATACGATGCTCGCGATTTCGGTCTTGGCAACGGGCGGCGCCGCAGCGATTTCGAAGATTGCAGCCTCTGGTTTGATGAGCTCACTGACCGGAGCCACGGCCATAGGAACCCTGACTCCGCGGACGGCGGGCATCTTACGCGTAATCGCGGCCACCACCAGTTCTTCGCTGGCGTTGCGCCAAAGTTACCGCGCTTGTTACGGCGATGTCGGCCCCGCAACGGCAACGCCGAAGATCCCGCAAAAAGGTAAAACCTGTGATGCCGATGTGATGAGCACGATCGTCAACGACAACTGTTTGTTGACCGTCGCGCTTTCGGGCTTAGAAGTCGCAGATTCAACGAAAGTTTATAAAGAAACCATTCACGGTCTCAATAAAGCTGGATTTTTTAAACCCAGAAAGAATCTGCAGCTTGAACTTTGGAAACTGGAAGAAGAAGGCTCCGAAAAGGCGCTTGCCTTCAAGAAGGATCTTCAACACAGATTACAGAACGGCAAAGTGTATTCGAGTGCCGTGATTGGGGAAATGAATACTGCAGTCAACAATCCAGAACTGGTCACTTTTGAAGACGGTCTTCAGGGAGTCTGGAAACGGAAGGAGGGCATCGGCAGCGGAAATTCCGAAATTGCGGCTTACCTCGTTGATTCTAAAATCAAATCTAATCTAGTGCCGATCACCGTGCCCTATAAAAAAGACGGCGTCGACGGAACCATCCAACTTTTTGTGAGTGCCGAAGAAGCTAAACTCAAAGATTTTCCGTCCGAGCTGAAATTCATCGACTATCTGCTTGAAAACGGAGACCGGCATGGTGGCAACTATCTTATTTCGAATGGAAGACTCGTCGCGATCGACAATGGGATATCGTTCGGAAACGAGTATCAT
>JACMRP010000181.1 GCA_014376325.1 Pseudobdellovibrionaceae bacterium | reverse complement strand
TTAATGATGATCGCTTTGTTCGCTTTTGTGACTGCCATTAAAGTCTCCTTTTGTATCTCAACAGGTTTTCTGTGAGGTCCCCGTAGGGACTGGTTACCGACCTTGAAACGTCATGGCTGTCGCTTCGTCAGTTTTTAAGAACGTTTGTCATCGCATACCGCTCGACCCGGGTCAAAGGGATTTAATACTTATAATCCCAAAGGGATTTAATACTTAATAACCCGCTTGATGACGAATCCCCGGTCCTTTTCGATTCCAACGAGGGCCAAGAGCTTTCCCGAGGTCAGCGAAACGACCTGGATGATGTCGTCCTTGAGGGGGTCAAACATCGTGATCAAAAAGGATCTCAGATCGTGACTGATCTGCCCGTTTCCGAGCAACGTCTGATCGTGCCCTTTGATCCGCACGCGCTTTACCGCAGGCAGCGCAACCGCTAGCGGGATCATCGCTGAGATCTCTTCGCCCGCCTTCAGGCGCGCTTCCAAATCTTCGAGCAAAATAGATTGGTCCAAATAGTATGGATCCGACCAAGTTCGGGTGAGCGCACTCATCGTCGCCCCGCAGCCAAGATTTTGACCGAGCAGCGCAATCCAAGAGCGCACGTAACTGCCTTTCGAGCATTTAAATTTGAATTCCGCTTCCGGTTTTTTATAGCTCATGAATTCGACATCCCAGAACGTCATGTCCTTGTTCGGGATTTTTACTTCTTGCTCGTTCCGGGCGTATTCGTAAAGTTTTTGACCGTTGATCTTGATGGCCGAGAATATCGGGACCGGTAAACTCATCGCGCCCGTGATCGCTAAACCCGCCTCGCGAATCTTCGCTTCGTCGCACAGAATGTCCGAAGTTTTGAGGGTTTGCCCCGTAATATCTAAAGTATCGGTTTCAACACCCAATCGCGCGTGCAGATGGTAAGCCTTGTTTCCTTCTAAGATGTACTGGCTGAGCTTCGTGGCTTCTCCGACGAGGGCTACCATCAAACCTTCCGCCAAGGGATCGAGCGTCCCCGCGTGACCAACGGCTTTGGTATTTAAGATCCGGCGGAGCCTAGCCACAACGTCGTGACTGGTCATTCCGGAAACTTTCCGCACTAATATAAGTCCGTGAAATTCTGCCATTAAGCTTCTTCGGAAGAATCGTCTTCAGATTCAGAAGTAGTTACGGAAGAAGTTGGTTTCTTCGCTTGGCGATCGGCTTCGAGCTCTTGCAGGATGCGATCGACTTTGAGGATCTGCTCCGTCTCGTGATCTGGCAAAAAAGTCAGTTTCGGGCAATACCGCATTTTTAATTCTTTACCTAGGAAGTTTTGAACTTCGAACGCGCGCTCTTTGAGTAATTCAACTGCCTTGTTCAATCCTTCGGGGGCGCCCAAAACGCTGATGTAGACCTTCGCTGCTCGCAGGTCTCCCGGCATTTTCACGCGGGCGACCGTCACGATTCCTGGAAGAGGTAATTTAAATCCCGAAATTAAAAACTGCGCGATGGCCTGTTGAACTTCCCGCTCAGCGCGAGCAACCCTTCGGCCATCTTCCTGTTTCTTCATTAAGGATTGACCTCATAAGTCAGTTCGCGAGCTTGCTCTTCTTTGATGAAGGCTTCGATCTGATCGCCGACTTTTAAGTCGTTGAAGTTTTCGATGCCGATACCGCACTCAAATCCGGTCGCCACTTCTTTGGCGTCGTCTTTGAAACGTTTCAATGAAGAGATCTTGCCGGTGTAGATAATTTTATTATCACGCAGCAAACGCGCCATGTTCGAACGTTGAATCTTGCCGTCGGTAACGAAACAACCACCGATGGTTCCAATTTTTGGAACGGTGAATACGTTTCGAACTTCCGCACGACCCATGACTTTTTCGACCACGTCTGGAGTCAACATTCCGGACATCGCTTTTTTCAGATCATCGACCAATTCGTAAACGATCGAGTAAGTGCGAATGTCGATGCCGACCCGTTTTGCCGTCGCCTGCGCGCCCGTATCAGGTCGCACGTTGAAGCCGATGATGATGCCGTTCGCGGTGTTCGCTAACAACACGTCGGATTCGTTGATACCACCGACGGCAGCGTGAATGATTTTGGTCTTCACCTCTGCGGTCGCAAGTTTCTGAATCATTCCGGTAACGGCTTCCAAAGAACCGTGAACGTCCGCCTTCAAAACGATCGCGAGATCTTTCACATCGCCACGAGTGACTTTCGAGAAAATATCTTCCAGCGACATCTTGCCAGCAGGAACGTTGAGTAATTTTTTAGCCTGTTCCGCACGGAGTTCTGAAACTTCGACCGCGGTCTCTTCGTCAATCACGACGTCGAAACGATCGCCAGCGGCCGGAGTGCCTTCAAGTCCCAATACTTCGACCGGGATCCCTGGGCCCGCGCTCTGAACGCGTTCACCTTTATCGTTGGTGAGGGATCGGACGCGGCCCTTTAAAGAGCCCGCAACAATGTGCTGTCCGATTTTGATCGTGCCGTCTTTAACCAATAACGTCGCCACGTTGCCTTTGCCTTTTTCAAGCTTGGCTTCGATCACTAAACCCGTTGCCGAACGTTCTGGATTTGCTTTCAAATCTAAAACTTCCGCAACCAAGTGGATGTTTTCTAATAACTCTTTGATACCGGTTTTTTTCAACGCAGAAACTTCGACGAAGATGGTGGTACCGCCCCACTCTTCCGGAACGATTTGCAGCTCGGTCAATTGCTGTTTGATACGTTCAGGATTTGCACCTGGTTTGTCTATTTTATTAACCGCAACGATTATCTGAACGCCCGCCGCTTTCGCGTGGTTGATCGCCTCTGCCGTTTGCGGCATCATGCCGTCGTCTGCCGCAACCACGATCACCGCGATGTCGGTCGCATTTGCCCCGCGTGCACGCATCGCCGTGAAGGCTTCGTGACCCGGAGTATCCAGGAATGTAATCAAAGCACCGTCGTCCAGAGTCACGCTGTAAGCACCAATGTGCTGCGTGATTCCGCCGGCTTCGCCCGCAACTACGTTTGCTTTGCGAATCGCATCGAGCAAGCTGGTTTTACCGTGATCGACGTGACCCATGATGGTCACAACTGGTGGACGAGTGATTTTCGGAGCATCCAAGTTGCCGAACGCGGTATCAATCGCGGCGTTTTCTGCCGTGACGTAAACGTTCTGCGCTTCCCACTGGAATTCCGGCGCGATCAACGCGATCGTGTCAAAATCCAGAACGGTGTTCATGTTCGCCATCACGCCATTTTGCATCAGCGCCTTAGTGATTTGCGGAGCCTTGATGCCCATCTCTTGAGCCATGTCGCTCAATTTCATGGTGTTGTTCACCTTCAGGATACGTTTTAAAGCTTTCGGAGTTGTCAATTGGGTCTTCATCCCTGCACGAACAAGGCTTCCCTTTTTCTTTTTCGGTTGGAAAACCATCTCGCGTTTTCGGAATTCAACCGGATTGAAACTAGAGATTTGTTCTTCAGCCTCACGCTCCTTCGCATTGGGTCCCGCGACAACGGGGCCTGCAGGAGTGCCGGCAAAACGAGGTTTTTTCTTATCTTCAAACTTACGTCGCTCTTCTTGTGCCGCGACGTCTTCCGGCGTGTCAGGATTTGCTTGGGCCACGAAGCCCGCGCGGATATTTCGATTCGGTCCGGTGCGAGGAGCTGCACCGAAACCGGTTGTCTGCGCACCCCGAGGAGCAAAACCAGGGCGATCGCCACCGGCGCCGCCACGATCTGCACCCGGACGAGGAGGCGTGGTAACGCGTCCAAGATCCATTCGACCAATAATATTTTTACGTCCAATACTTGGCGCCGCCGTTGCGGCACTTGCAAGTCCGCTGCTGCCGACGTTGACTTCGCGTTTACGCGCAGGTCCTGCCGGAACTGCAGGAGCTAAAGGTGCCGCCACCGGAGCCGCCGCTACGGGCGCCACTTCTGCCGGAGCTTCCGCAACGACCGGAGTCGCAACTGTTGGTTCGACTTTTTTTGCGACCGGAGTCGGTGT
>JACMRP010000180.1 GCA_014376325.1 Pseudobdellovibrionaceae bacterium | reverse complement strand
GGCTAACGCTGCCCCAGTTATCGCCATCGCGTGCAACGTAAACTGTATTCAAAAGCTTTCCGCCTTCTTTCCAAGGCGTCGCTTCTACTTTGCGGTAAGAAACAACCGGCTTAGCTTCTCTTTTAGGTTCGTCATTAGAGCTCGATGAAGAAGCCATAGTTGAAGGAGCTTCCGTCATCGGAGCTGGCTCTTCTAAAACCGGAGGAGTCGACTCAACAACATTTTCGGTTGGCAAAGAAGCTTGACCTAGAGTGTCAGCTGGCAGATCAGAAGGCACATCGGCAACAACTCCGCCATTTGAAGACGGCGTTGAATTTTCAACCGTTGCCATTGGATCTTCAGCCGGTGCCTGAGGCGCTTCGCCCAGTGCATCTTCCGGAAGAGCGTCACCAGAAGAAAGTGAAGACGCCGAATCGTCCGCCGTAATATCTAGGCTTTCGCTACCTTCAACTTTTTCTACTTCAGCCGAGTCTGCCGAAGCTGCATCGACTGCCATCTCTTCGCCGTTATTATCTTTTGAATCCTGCGAAGTACAGCCATTGAGTTGAATGACCAACCCTAAGCATGCGAAAAGTAGTACAAACTTTTTTAGCATAATTTTCATCCTTGATTAACGCACTAACGTACGGAAACGTTCTGTTTCAAATCATCTACACTCACCTAAGCATAAGTTTCGATGGTCGACGTTGCAAATAATTTTGGGAGTGGACTAGCCTTGCTGGACTTATGTCAGCGTTTCGAGAACTCGAACTTCGCGCCAACTTTGATTCGGTTTTTCGCGAACCACGTCTTATTCATTTCAAGCGCGTACATCGCCGGCTTAGCGCTGGGATACGACGGAGGTCTAGAATCTAAGATGCTCGTGGCCTTCATCTGTTGTATATCGATCAAGGTACGATCTTTATCGAAGTAACCTATACTTAAGTCGATGATTGTATTCTTCATCCAGAAAGCTCGAACATCTTCGTCCTTGAATACAAAAAGCATTCCTTCGTTTTCTGGAAGATTTTTTCTAAACATCAGACCGCGCTCATGTTCGGCATCAGTTTTGGCAAGTTCTACGCTGATAGTCTTGCTCGACAAAACAAGTTTTGCCTTATCAAACTTCACGTCCTGAGCGCTCGCGACCGAAAAGACGGCAGTGAATATGCTAACCGCGAGAAAGTGCTTCCAAAGCAACGCCATACCGAACTCCTTTTATCGAAACTTTCATTGATTGTTGATTCGTTTGGACCAAAAAGCGATGCAATATTGTCGTGCCGATAAAAATAACGTCAGCGCGGCCGGATTCAATATGATGTTTGTCGATCTTCTCTTGCACGGACGTATTCGCAAATAGATCGCACCAGTCTTTTAACTGGGATTGCGTTAAGACAAAGCCCTGAACTTTTTTCGGGTCAAATTTTCCGAGCATGGCTGCAGCTAAAGCAGACGGAGTGCCGGCAACGGAAAGAATGTTTTCAATTTTATGTTTCATCACCGATGGCCGGATCGAAGCGATCTTTTGGTCGATGTAGTTTTCGGCCGCAATCCGTTCCGACTGCGAAATCGGTTGAGCCGAAATAAATCTTTCGGTCAATCGGACTGCGCCGATATCAATACTTTTAGAAAAATGAATGTCTCGTTTATCACCAATTATGATTTCGGTGGATCCGCCTCCAACGTCAATCACGAGAATATTTTCGTCACCATGAAGCTCGCCTTCAGTCGCGCCACCGAAAGTGATCCGCGCTTCGTCCGTACCAGGAATAATTTCGATCGGAATTCCTAGATCACTGCCTATTTTAAATAACTCAGAACCGTTTCTGGCATCGCGAGCCGCCGAAGTAGCCATCGCTAAAATACGGTCAACCTTGTGATCGTCGATGGTTTTTTTAAACTCCGTTAAACACTGCCTGGCCCTTGCTAAGGCGTCGGGGTGAAAAACGCCCGATTGCCCAACACCTTGCCCCAGCCGCACAACTTTGACCTGATCAGAAATGACAGTCTTGATCCCGCTTTTATCTCCTTCAACAATGAGGCAAAGAAAAGAATTGGAGCCGAGATCAAGCGCCGCGACTTTCATATTATCCGTTCAGCTTCTTCTGCAGAATTTGGTTTACCAGCTCTGGATTTGCTTGGCCTTTTGATGCCTTCAGCACTGCGCCGACGAAGAATCCAAAAAGATTTTTCTTTTTGCCAGTCTTGTGGTCATCAACTTGTTGCGCGTTCGCGGCTAACACTTCGTCGACAAGTTTTTCAACGGCTGCTGGATCGGAAATCTGCACTAGGCCTTTTTCTTTAACGATGGCTTCTGGTCCTTTGCCGGTCTTCCACATTTCTTGAAAAACTGTCTTAGCGATTTTGCCAGAAATTGTTCCTTTGTCGATCAACGTGATCATTTGACCGAGACTGGTCGGGGTGATCGGCGATTTCGTAATGTCTAAATTGTTGGCGTTCAAGTCCCGCATCAATTCAGTCATGATCCAATTTGAGGTCGATTTGTAGTTGTTAGAAACTTTTGCAGTCTGTTCATAGTATTCCGCAATGTCGACTTCGGCAGTCAGCACTTCGGCATCGTACTGTGGCAAACCGTGCGCAGAAACAAAACGTGCGGCGCGAGCGATTGGCAGCTCTGGCAACGTCGCTTTGATTCTGCTGATCAGCTCGTCAGAAACTAACAGAGGCTGCAAGTCTGGATCTGGGAAGTAACGGTAGTCTTGTGCTTCTTCTTTGGTGCGCATCGCGAAGGTTTTATTTTTGTCCGTGTCCCATAGGCGGGTTTCCTGAATGATCTTTTCGCCGCGCTCGATCGCGTCGATCTGTCTTTCGATTTCGTATTCGATCGCCTTTTCTACGAAACGGAATGAGTTGATGTTTTTAAGTTCGGTGCGGGTACCAAGCTTCGGGTCGCCTACCTTGCGCACGCTGACGTTACAGTCACAGCGCATCGACCCCTCTTCAAGGTTACCATCGCAAACGCCGAGATAGCGCACGATTTGGCGGATGGTCCGGCCATACTCCGCGGCTTCTTGCGGAGTGCTCATATCAGGACCAGTCACGATTTCAAGTAACGGAATTCCCGCGCGGTTGTAATTAATCATGGTGTAATCGCCGTGATGAATAGATTTCCCGGCATCTTCTTCTAAGTGCGCGCGCGTGATGCTGACCGTTTTTGTCTGTTCGCCGACTTTGAAAGTAATGGTTCCGTGTTCACAAAGGGGCTGATCGTACTGTGAAATTTGGTATCCCTTTGGCAAATCCGGATAGAAATAGTTTTTTCTAGAGAAAACTGATTTCGGTCGGATCTTACAGCCGAGTGCCAAACCTGTTTTGATCGCAAACTCGATCGCGGTTTTATTAACAACCGGCAGAGTGCCCGGCATGCCCACACTGACCGGAGAGGTGTTTTCGTTGTCCGCAGCATTGAATTGCGTGGAGTCAGAACAAAACATTTTACTGTGGGTCTGCAACTGAACGTGAATCTCGATGCCGATAACGGCTTCGTAACCTCTAGATGACATGGGGAAGTTTTCCTTTCACTGGAGATGCACCTTCAAGTGCAAAGGCCACGTTCAACATTTTTTGCTCTTCGTAGTGTCCGGAAGTCAGTTGAATCCCGACCGGCAAACCTTCTGCAGACATTCCAAACGGAACGCTCATTCCGGGAAGTCCTGCCAGATTTGTTGAGGTCGTAAAAATATCATTCAAGTACATCGTTAGCGGGTCCGCAACACGCTCACCAAGCTTAAAGGCGGGCGAAGTTGTCACCGGGCTCAAAATCACATCGCATTTCTTAAATGCATCCATGTATTGATTCATTATCAAGCGTCGTACTTGTCCCGCTTTGTTATAATAAGCATCGTAGTATCCACTCGACAGACAATACGTTCCCAACATGATCCGACGTTTAACTTCTTTGCCGAATCCCTCGCCGCGAGTACGTCCATAAAAGTCTTCAAGATCGACGCCGGCCAAATTTTGAAATTCAGCGCGATAACCGTATTTAACTCCGTCGTACCTTGCTAAGTTACTAGACGCCTCACTTGCCGCTACCAGGTAATAAACCGGCACGGCAAACTCAGACATAGGAACCGTGACTTCAACAATTTCTGCACCCATCGACTTTAGAGTCTCGATCGACTTATCCACTGTCTTTTGCACATCAGCGTGCAGTCCGCCCTGCATGTATTCTTTAATCAATCCGATCTTCATGCCTTTTACATTTGCGGAAAGCTCTTTGCTCCATGCTGGGACTTTTTTCTGCGCGGTGGTAGAGTCTTTGTCATCGTGTCCGCTGATTACTTCTAAAGTCAGTGCCGCGTCTTTTACGGTGCTGACCATCGGGCCCGCTTGATCTAAAGAAGACGCGTACGCGACGATGCCGTAGCGGCTAACGCGACCGTAAGTTGGCTTAACGCCAACAATCCCGCAGAAACTTGCAGGCTGACGAATGGATCCGCCGGTATCTGTTCCGATCGTTCCCGCACACAGCCGTGATGCTTGCGCTGCCGCAGAGCCGCCGGACGATCCCCCGGGAACACAGTCCAACTTCCAAGGATTTTTAACATTGCCGTAGTAAGATGTTTCGTTAGAGGAACCCATCGCGAATTCATCTTGATTTAATTTACCGGTAACGATGACGCCGGCTTTTTTAAGTTTCGCGACTACGGTGGCGTCGTAAGGTGGAACAAAGTTCTGCAATATTTTCGAGCCCGCGTTCGTGACAAGGCCTTTCGTGCAAAGCATTTCTTTTATGCCAAACGGAACGCCGGCAAGTAAACCGACATCTTCGCCTTTAGCGATTCGCGCATCGATTTCTTCCGCTTCTTTTACCGCATTTTTATTCATGCTCGTAAAAGCATTCAACTGTGGATTCAAAGCCTCCGCACGCTTTTGAAAATGCGTGGTGACTTCTTTAGCGCTTACTTTTTTTGTTTTAACTGCGTCGGCAATTTCAACGATGGAGGCGTGGGTTAATTCCATGGGCTTATCCTTAAACTACCGGCGGAACTTTAAATAAGTTCCCGGCTTTAGAGGGTGCATTGCTGGTCATTTCTTCCGGAGTAAAATCTTGTTTGGCTTCGTCGTTCCGCCAGAACGCTTCGATTTCGGTTGGCGTCACTAAGGGTTCAATGCCCGTCGTATCGACCTTCGAGATTTGCTCGAAATGGCTCATCGCTTTTCCCAACTGTTCGCTATATTCTGCAGCTTCGGCTTCGGTGATTTTTAGTCGCGCTAATTTTGCGATGTGCTCGATCGTTTTTTTATCAATCACGGGGAACTCCTTCAGGGTATTGGAAAGCCCATAAACTAGTCAAAATTCCGTTCACAGTCAAACTTGGTCATGGTACTTAGGTACCAAATGTCTAAAAAACGCCATGAAGAACTCAAAAAACAAATCGCCGAACATGATTACAACTATCATGTCCTCGATAAGCCGCAGATTTCTGACTACGACTATGACCAGCTCTATGCTGAGCTACTCACCCTTGAGTCCATTGATGCCAAATTAGACAAAAGTGACTCTCCTTCCCAAAGAGTCGGAAGCGTACCGCTCAGTGCCTTTGAAAAGGTCGCACACCGTACGCCAATGCTTTCGCTCTCTAACAGCTACTCACCAGAAGATATTTCAGATTTTGACGAACGGGTGAAGAAGTTCTTAAAGAATGACGTCAGTATTACCTATCTCGCAGAGCCAAAGTTTGATGGCCTTTCGATGGAGCTTGTGTACGAAAAAGGTTTTCTGATCCGGGCCATCACGCGGGGCGATGGCTCCGTCGGGGAGGACGTCACCCAAAACGTGAAAACGATCAAAAGTATCCCGCTGAAGTTAAAACTGGCGAAGCCACCAGAGTTGATCGAAGTTCGCGGTGAAGTTTTGATGTTTAAAGCAGATTTCGCTAAAATTAACGAACAGCAGCAGGAAGCCGGGCAGCAGACTTTCGCAAATCCTCGGAACGCGGCGGCCGGTACTATTCGGCAGCTTGATTCAAAAATCGCGAGCTCAAGACCACTTCGATTTTTTGCCTATGCACTTGGCGCAGTCGAAGGCGTCGACTTTAAAACCCAGAAAGAGCTTGGCGATTATTTTGCAAAAGCCGGAATTCCCACCGCGCAAACCAGCTACGGCGACCTCGTGCAAGTTTGCAATGGCGCGGAAGAAGCTATTGAATACTATCACTCTATTGAAAAGAAGCGGCCAAAGCTGCCGTTTGATATTGATGGGATCGTTATTAAAGCGAACTCGATACGTTTGCAGGACGATCTTGGTCTTGTCGCGCGCAGTCCACGTTGGGCCACCGCCGCAAAGTTTAAACCAGAACAAGCTTTAACAATTATCGAAAATATTGTTGTGCAAGTGGGCCGCACCGGAGCGCTGACACCCGTCGCGATAATGTCCCCAGTTAAAGTTGGTGGCGTGACAGTAACAAATGCAACTCTTCACAACCAGGAAGAAATCGATCGTAAAGACATTTGCATTGGCGACACCGTTGTTATCCAGCGCGCGGGCGATGTCATTCCAGAAATTGTAGAAGTTGTTTTGGCGAAGAGACCGAAAAACGCGAAGCAATTTATTTTACCTAATAGATGTCCTGCCTGCGGAACTAAGGTTGATAAATTAGAGGGCGAAGTCGTAACCCGTTGCGTGAATCCGCTCTGCATCGCAAAAGTGAAAGAGTCTTTAAAACATTTCGTCGCCCGCCGAGCGATGAACCTGGATAAAATTGGCGATCGACTTATCGAAACCTTGGTCGACGAAAAACTTGTCACAAAGTTCAGCGATTTGTACCGGTTGAAAAAATCTGACGTGCTAGAGCTTGATCGCCAAGGCGAAAAGTCGGCAGATAATATCATTGCCAGCATAGAGCACAGCAAACAAACGACGTTAGCTCGGTTTATCTTTGGCCTCGGCGTCCGCTTCGTTGGCGAACAAACCGCAAAGCACGTAGCCGATCACTTCGTGAACGTCGAAAACTTTTTAGGCGCTAGCGAAGAAGATCTGCTTTTGATTCCCGAAATCGGACCAAAAGTTGCGAAGGCGATGCTCGAATGGCTAAGCAATCCGTTACTTGTCAAAGAAGTAAAAGACATGATGAAGCTGGGCGTTGAGTTCCAAAAACCGCAGCGCTCTGCGACGGGATCATTGTCCGGAAAAAGTTTTTTAATCACGGGAACTCTGCAGGTAAAACGCGACGACGCTAAAGATTTTATCGAAAAAAATGGCGGTAAAATACTTGGTTCAGTTTCCTCTAAATTAAATTTTTTGGTCGTTGGCGACGATCCGGGTTCGAAGTTGGACAAAGCGCAAGGTCTTGGCGTTTCTGTAATCTCCTGGGACGAATTAAAAGGGATGGTATAATCATGAGCGATAAAACAGTGCAGTTCGGACCATTTACTCCTCAGGAGCTCGATTCTTTAGTTCGAGTTCTGCAACTGAAGAATCTTCCGTTCGAAATTCAGAAGGAAGACGATACCGAAAAGAAGTTTAAGGCGATCGACTTTGCGAATATCGTGAAGCAAGTTGAGTTTCGCACTGAGCAGTATCTCGCACAAATTTTTTACATTACTTTAGCTCGCAAAGACTTGCCCCAGATTTCTGGCCAACTAGAAAAGCTGGGCTTCCCGACAGATCTACCTGAAGGAACGCAAGAGTTGCAAACGACAGATGCCGAAGAGGTTTTCGTTCGCGCTCGTGCTGAGAAAAAAAACTTCGACCGTCGGCTGATCGCATTGATCATGGTGGTTGGATTGTTGTGTTTACTATTTGTTTCCGCCGCATCGATCTTTAGCAACTGATATGAACGAACTCCAGATTACCGACACGATCGAAGGAGCTGGCAAAGCCGCCATCAAAGGAGCCTTGTTGGTAGTTCAGTATGAAGGTTTTCTAGAAGACGGGACGAAGTTCGATTCTTCTTTCGATCATGGACGATCTTTTCAGTTTGTGATCGGCTCCCGCCGCGTGATTCAAGGGTGGGATCAAGGACTCATGGGAATGAAAGAAGGTGGAAAGCGAACACTCTTCGTGCCCGCACATCTCGGTTACGGCGAACGCCGAATCGGCAAATTTATTACGCCACACTCGAACCTTATTTTTCACGTTGAACTATTAGAAGTACGCATTCGAGATTAAGCAGAATATTCATTGCGCAGTTTTGCGTGAACTGCGGTATCGCGGTGGTGACCGCTCTGAAACTGGTACCCGCGCAAAACACCTTCGAACTTGTAGCCGTTCCTAGCAGGCACGGCACCGGATCGCAGGTTCTTGGGATCACAGCGGATCTCGATGCGGTTGAAGCCCAGTTCGAATAAAATCTTCTCGAGCATCTTTACCGCCGTTGAAATAAATCCACGCCCTTCGAAGCGGGGTGAAATCCAGTAACCCAGTTCGCAGCGATCATCGGCCCAGCTGATGCTGTGAACGCCGAAGTTTCCGATATAATCGCCCTCTAAGTTGAACATTCCGTAATCGAACATTGTCCCTTCGCTCCAGTCTTTCGTACATTCGTTGATGTACCAGATTTGGCTGTCGACGGACTTCATGTGTTCGACCCACGGTAGAAACTGGCCGAGGCGCTCGCGGTCTTTATCAATTTCTTCAAACATTATGTATGCGAGTACCACAGAATGCTTTTTCAAAACAAGCATTGGGCCATTGATTTCAGCGGGCAGGCTTTTCATTTCCACTTTTCCACCGCTTTAGATACGAAAAAAAGGACCTCCTGAGAGCTCCTTTTAGATTTCGAAATTTCACCCGCGCAGCTTAAAAACTGCGTTGAAAAATTCTCAATTATTTAAAGATGATCGATAACAATGTCACGAGCCATCACTGTTTTACGGCCGTCAGCTTTAGCGCTGTCGACACCTTTCAAACAGAGTTGCTCGATCGCTTTGCTTAATACGTCGATCGTTTCGGCAGATGTGTTCATCCCGCCTTTTTCCTTAATCATCTTTTTTACTTTGCTAGTTACAACTAGTACTTCTGCCATACTCTATAGCCTCCGTTATAGCTTTTAAAACACCTAGAGGTTTGCATAGCACCTGGTTAATGACAATTTTATTTTCTATTGCGCCGCACAAGATTAAGAGCTTTTCGCGTCCCGACTTCCGGTGGCCATGAATAAATGCGATTCGCCATCGACGAATTTATAAAGCTCGGCCTGACGGTCGCCGGTATCCAAAGGCGAAATCCAAACATAGGTTTTCTGGTCGACGGGCTTAGTACATTCAATATCCAGGAATGCAGGCGACCAGCAACCCGAATTTAAATGCTCAACCGCCCCAATCATTTCGTGCCGGACAGAGTGCGTATGCCCATAAATAATGCGCTTTACGTGAGTGATGGCGCTGGCCATAGCCATGATTTTTTCGCTTGGCTCTTTGTAATTTGACACCATCGAGGTGATCGACTGGCTGTAAAATAAGAAGAACGGCAACAAGAAAAACAGCGGAATGAAAGCCCAAAAAAAGGACAAGTCATAAACGCTGCGAATAAATATAAAGAGCTGCAGAATTAGAAAGAATGCGACCCCGATCAAAAATGCGCGATCTAACCAAAGCTCACGTGCGAGCAAAAAAGGATTGCTGGCCGCGGGTGCCACAAAAAGTTCCTTCAGCTCACGAACCATGCGCGGTTCTGCATTTGCTTTCGCGGCAATCGAATCAATACGGTCTTCTATTTTTAAAGGATTGCGGATTGGCGCGGACAATCGGTCTTTAAAAGAATGCGTCAACGTGACGATTGAGCCAAAAAACCAAGTGAATACTAAGAACGGCTGCGCCCGTGCCATGTAACGCAAAAAGATAGTTACGTACTGTCGAATGCTCATAATGTAATTCGAATCCACGTGGGGATTAAAAAAGCCAAGACCATTCATGATGTAGCGGCAAGCCAGATTTCCGAACGGAAGCTTTAGCGAAATAAAATTGTAACCCTGTACAAAGGGATTGATTGGGTCTTCGCATAAGCAGTACGGATCATACTGATTGCCGTGCTCAATTAACGTGTCTTCATTCGAAATATAAAACCATTCGACAAAACGAACTTGGTGGTCAGATGCTTCGCTCAACTTAAGCGCTTGCCGAATTTCGGTCTGCGTTTCAATAAAGTGGAGCTCTAGGTCATGATTGCCCATCACAAAAACGACCCGGTGCCCACGCCTGATAAAATCAGCGAGGGCGTCGAAAAACACAACGTGGTCTTCAATAATAACTTTGATTTTAAATCGAGAACGCTCGGCCCTAGGAAATAATCCGCGCTTTCTTTCTAAGCGGCTGACCTTGAATATAGGCTCTTCCGGAAGTCGGAGAACACTGTCGAAATCAAATATATCGCCATTTAAGATCAACTCAATTTTTTCGCCCTTGGCTTTATTTTCTATTTCAGTCAGAAAAGAATTAAAAACATCATCGAAAAAAAACTGCTTAGTTTTAAACTTCTTCCAAAGTGGGTATTTGGGATTGATAGGCTGGGCATCGCACAAATGCAAATCGCTAATGATCGCGGTATACTTTGCGCTTTTAAAACTTTGTTCCACTCATCACCCCAGACAGCCTAGTTTTAATTTTGATCTAATAATCAAAGCTTTGCAAAGCCAGTTTTTTGAGTGATTATCAGCCCATGATTCAAACTCCAGTAGCTATCGTTGGTATGGGTAAAAGCGGAGAGTCCGCCGAAAGACTGCTCTTACATCGAGGTTTCAAACGCCAAGATGTTTTGACCTTCGATCAAAAATCGCCAGCACAGTTTAGCGATGCGCAAATGCTTATGCGCGAAGGAATGCCCCGCACTTTAGTCGTATCGCCAGGCGTGCCCCTTTCCTCAGAATGGATCCAAAGCGCGATAGAATCTGGCGTGCAGGTTACTAGCGAAATTAATTTGGCCTGCGAATCGCTAGCTGATGAAAAACTCATTGGAATTACCGGTTCCCTTGGGAAAAGCACGACGGTCTCTTTGCTCGGAGCCGGATTATTGGCTTTCGATAAAAACGGATTTGTCGGCGGGAACTTGGGAACACCTTTCTGCGACTACGTTTATGAGGTCGAAACCGGAGCCAGAAAACGTGCGCAGTGGATTCTGCTAGAGCTTTCTAGTTATCAACTTGAAAATTCTGCGGAACTAAAACTAGACCATGCCGCAATTACGTTTCTTTCGCCGAATCATATGGAACGTTACGATTCGCTCGAAGACTATTACCTAACAAAATGGCGAATCATAGATCAGACCTCTGGAAATCTTTTCATCAACAGCAATGGCGGAGAGCTTTATGACTTTGCCCACGGTCAAGCTGAGTTCGACCGATGCATCGTTTGCTTACGCGACGACAAAGCTTTGCAACCGCACGCACTTTCACATTCGAAGCTGTTGGGATCACACAACCAAGATAATATCGCGCTTGCCGCGAAAATTGCGATTCACTGTCATTGGCCGATTTCTTCCATTCAAGGCATCAAAGCTTTTAAAGGCTTAGAACATCGCCTTGAAAATGTTGGCCTATTTGACGGCATCCAGTTCATAAACGACAGCAAGGCAACCGCGATGAACAGCGTGCTGACTGCTGCTGAAGTTGTACATGAAGGCCTTTCAGCAAAGGGTCAACTGTTTGTTTTACTTGGCGGAAAAGACAAAAGCCTTCCGTGGGAGGAGCTGCAAACCCTAGCTTTGCTTCCAAGAATTCAATTTTTATTTTTCGGAAACTGCGGCGAACTTGCAAAATCAAAATCGAAACTGCCCGGCGATATCTACGAAAAGCTTGATCATGCTTTAGACAACGTCTTTCTTAAATCATCATCCGGAGACATCGTCTTATTAAGTCCCGGCGGAACAAGCTTTGACGAGTTCAAAGGCTTCGAAGATCGTGGAAGATTCTTCAAGGAAAAAATTAGAACTCATTATTCTTAAATATTAATAGCTTGTGAAATTAAGCACGGATGTCGCGTCCGCGTCGATGGGTACGACTTTCGAAAATATCCGTTCTGAAGTGGCGCCAACAACAACCGCTTCGTGCACGCCGACCGGCACGTTAAACAATACAAATCCGCCGCCCGCTTTGCCCTTACCAGAAGTACCTGGACGGCCGGCAGCATCGAAGTAAACAATCTGCATTCCCGATTCGCGCTGGTCACCAGTCATGTAGGCTTCGAAGTTTTCATCATTGAAAAATCCGATGACCGTTCCGGTACCTGGAATTTCATCGACTTTGTTGTCAGCTCTGAGTCCCAAGATCCAGTCCCGCTTGATAGCTGGCAAATGGATATATGTATCACTGTCGTTATAGAAATAGTTCGCGGCAACGTACGTTGGATTTACTTCCGTATAGATCATGCTGAGTCTGGATACGTGGGGCAGAATAACTACGGCATTGCCTTCGGTTACTTGAACCGGTTCGCTGAGGCTCTGCATATTCGCTACTAAACTTACCGGCTCTCCGGCAAACGCATCGAATGCACGCACGCGAACCGATTCTGTTTTGAGGGTGCTTTCAATATCACCTAAAGAAACAACCCCTGGTTCAACGATAACATTTTGGTGTCCGAAGTACGCGTCGCCACGCTGAGCAAGAATCGCGTTAAAGCCGGGCTGAATCTGAATGAATGCGTAAATTCCGTTTGAACTTGTGGACGTTAACTTGGGATCAGGAATTAAGAACTCGTTGAAGTAAATCGCTTTGACCTCGGAGTCAGTTTCGGAAATGACCGTAACTCCAGAAAGTGGTTTGCTATCAAGGGTTATGGTTCCCCAGATAACCGTCGATTCTTTGAGTTCTCTATATCCGGCGCCAGGTACTTCGACGATGTCTTTCATTGCAGAAATCATCGCGGTCGGGAAGTTCGTCATATTTAGCGAGGACGAACCAGTGATCATTATTTTATTAGAGGGCATATGTTCTGGAAGTGAAGCGCGAACTACCGTAGAGGATCCCCGAGAAATATTATCTAAATTAATTTCGCCCTTAGGACCAACGTTCAAAGGCTTTTCGCCGCCCAAACTTGTAACCCGTCCGCCACGAGTCGGGTTGGGTGCACCCGAACCATTTCTTTGATAGTAACTACCGACATTCCCGCTCCAGCTTGGACTAGGGGCGATCTCGAGTCTCGGCCCATAAACTAAGCGACCTTCACTCGGAAGTTGCGATATACGAATGCTGCCTTCACCAAGCGTCGCGCCCGATTTATCTATCAAGCGAGCTAATACAAATCCGGTCGTTTCATCTACGTCGATGCTGTAAGAACCTTTCGCTAGATCAACTCTGCCCATTTCCCGAAAAATTCCTTCGTCGGATCTTCGGACTTCAATGTGATGCTCATTCGTAACTGCGAGTCCATCTTTTAGCTCAACGTGACCGACGATTCTTTTAGCGGCCACGAGTCCTGCGACCGACGTGTCTAGTTTTGAAATGTCCGAACCAAGTACATTCGGACGAACGATATTCTTAAGCCACTGCGGACCTTCGTTTTCCTGAGTTGATTGCCTTGAAGTTTTGTACGCATTTTCTGCTGCAGAAATTAAAAGCTCCGGACTTTTACGAATCACCATCGCCGCTAGAGTTCGTTTTTGCGTCAACACGTAAGGACCCTGTTGCGCATTAGCGGTGGCGCCAGACTGCAAAGGTATTTTTGATTTCTTGTCGAAGTTTGCCCAGTCAGAATTTTTGGATTCAAAATGTAAATCCGCGTAAGCAATGTGCGGCGGAAGTTTTTTATTCGCGCGGATTGTCAGCGTTTTATAAATAGGAACGTACTTCAACGTTCCCAAAAAAGTCGGAAAAATCGAAAGCGTGGTCAACAAAAGAGTAGGCAGCACCAAAGCTTTGGTTATCAAAAAGACTCCTGGTCAAACTTTGCAAAATTTGCAAAATTTGACTACTCTTCTATTGTATTTAGTAGGCTCTGAAATCGTCAATAAGGTTACGGTTGTCGCGACTTTGGACAAGCGCCTTTTGGATTTCTTTAGCAACGGTCTGAGCCCGACCTTCATCCCGCTCGACGACTTGGTACTTTCCGTCGTGGTCGCGGATTTCAACGACCACCTCGACCTGAATATCGTAAGGGCGTCGGTCGCCTAATATCGTGACGTGGGTGGATAAACGTTCGCGCGCCGTTTTAAGCTGCGCTTCGTCTTTGTTTCCTTTGCGATCGTAGTACTTTGAAACCATCTCGCGACCATTTTCACTGGTCGCGCGAGGTTGGCCGATAACGCCCGCGACAGCTTTGCGGGTTTCGCTAATGTTCAGTGGAGTATCTTTCAAGACAACGCCATCGGTTTGACAACCCAGCATCGTAACAATCGAAAGAAATAACAGAACTTTAGCTGTCTTCATCTATTTTTTCTGCGCCTTATTCCAGTCATCCATGAAAGACTTAATGCCTTTGTCGGTGAGTGGGTGTGCGGTCATCTGTTGCATTACCTTAAATGGAATCGTTGCGATATCGGCACCCATTTCGGCAGCGTCTTGGATATGCATCGGGCTTCTTACGCTCGCGACCAATACTTCTGTGTTGAAGTCATAGTTTTGATAAATTTGGATAACCTGACTAACCATATCCATGCCGTTAACCCCGATATCATCAAGTCTTCCGACAAACGGGGAGACCATGCTTGCGCCAGCTTTTGCTGCTAACAAGGCTTGAACTGGCGAAAAGACTAGGGTGACATTGGTGCGAATGCCTTCGGCAGTTAACTTTTTAACCGCGATCATACCGTCTTCGCACATGGGAATTTTAACAACTACGTTGTCTGACAACTTTGCGAGCACGAGGCCCTCGCGCAGCATTTCGTCAGCTTTTAAACTGATGACCTCTGCAGAGACCGGCTTGCCCGGAACCTCTTTGCAGATCTCTTTGATAACTTCAAAAAAATCTTTTCCAGACTTCGCAATCAATGATGGATTCGTAGTGACCCCGTCCACCCAGCCGCGCAAATTAGCTTGTTTAATTTCTTCAATTTCGGCCGTGTCGATAAAGAACTTCATTGATGCCTCCAGTCCTTCATCTTTACGACTCAACTTTAGAAAAATCAACCAGGCTTTTTCCCTGCAAAAAGAACTCTGAGTCGGTCGAAGGCATTGCCGTACGCGCAATTTCGCTGAGGGTCTTCATCATGATTGGGTGCTGGTACTCTGGCCAAGCTTCGGATGCGCAACGCACGATCAACATGTCCGTGTGCATACTGGGGTTTGGCAGAGTTAACTGAGGAGATAAGACCACTAAGTCATCGTACGACAACAGATTGAGGCTTACTTTTTTGTCTCGCGAAAATTGTTTGAAATGCCACAGCAGCTCATCGACGGCACAGTTAGTTTCAAACCTGACAACAGTTTCGATATTCGAATTGAGATCGACACGGTTGCTGCCTAAGTAGCGCTTGTACACGGATGAAATAGCAGAAACTTCTCCCACTCTGCTTAAGTTTCTAACGATGTCTTGGGCTAGTGCCGTTCCGCCAACAAGGTCGACGGCAATGTGAACTAACGATTGGTGTTTTTGGTCATCCATCAGTTCTTATTGTAGAGAACATCTCGCATACTGTAGTAGCCTTTTTTCTTAGAACACAGCCATTGGGCTGCCGTAACTGCACCCCGCGCGAAAACAGCTCGATTTAAGGCCATATGTTCGAAGACGATGTGCTCTTCTTCGGCCATCGCGTGAACTTTATGGACACCGAAAATACCCCCGCCGCGAATCGAAATTGGCTCCGGTAAACTTCGTCCAACCACCAGTTCGAGTCTCTGCTGAAGGCTCTTCGCGGTGCCGCTTGGACGATCTTTCTTTTTGCTGTGATGAAACTCTTCAATTTGAAAGTCAAACTGGCGAATTCGGCTAAAAACTTCAAGCGCTTCCGTCACGACGGCAACGCCAAGACTCATATTGGATGCCCACAGTACCGGAATTTTTTGCGCCGCTTTTTTAAGAGCTTTAACCTGCACCGCGCTTATGCCTGTGGTGCCCGAGACTACCGGAGTTTTACTTCTAACCGCGACCGCAAGCAGTTTTGTTAAAAGCTCTGGCCCAGAAAAATCGATCCACAAGTCGACATCCGAAGCTTCCGGAAATGATAGATTTGGCCGAGTATAAGCGAATTCCGCTAACGAAGCTTGCCGACAAATTGCTAAGTGCAGCTCAAAGATCGGCTGTTCTTTAAGGATATTCGTGATTTCTTGACCCATTCGTCCACTTGCGCCCACCAGGCCAACTTTGATTTTTTTCTTCATGAAAGAACTCCGGCGTTCATTAGCACTTGCTTCATCTTCTGCGCAAGTTCATCTGCCATCGAGACTAGTGGCAACCTTAGCTCCGGCGACTTTATGATGCCCATTTGGTACAACGCCATTTTGACCGGGATTGGATTGGCTTCTACGAAAAGGTGATCGATCAATTTTGAATATTTTTTGAAGTCGGCACGCGCCTCTTCTAGCTTTCCAGAAGCGACAAGGTCTTTCCAATTCAGCATTTGTTTAGGAACAATGTGACTAGCGACGGAAATCACTCCGTGACCGCCCGAGTTCAGAAATTCTACGTAGGTTCCGTCATCACCTGAAAGTAGGATAAATTCTGAATTTGTTTTTTGAATAATTTCCTTCGCAAAATCTATACTTCCAGAAGCTTCTTTAATACCAACAATATTTTGCACTTTAGAAAGTGTCGCGATGCTGTCAGTTGAAAGCGCCGTGATGGTTCTGCCAGGTACGTTATATAACAACAATGGCAATGACGTTGCCTTTGCGACTTCGGAAAAATGTTTTACGAGTCCGCGCTGGGGAGGCTTGTTGTAATAAGGCACAACGACAAGCAGTGCATCCGCACCCCACTCTGCGGAGAGTTTAGATAGCACCGCGGTTTGTGCGGTGCTGTTAGACCCTGTTCCCATAATGAGTGGAAACTTTGCGCCTACTATTCCGCGAACGTGTTTGAAAATCTTTTCGCGCTCCTTATCGGAAAGCGTCGGGCTTTCCGCCGTCGTTCCGTTAATTACAAAGCCTTCGATGCCATTCTTTACTTGATGAGAAACTAAGGTCTCTAGAGATCCGAAATCTACTTCGCCATTTTGGAATGGTGTCACCAGTGCAGTTATCGTTGATTTTAAATTGATCATGCCATTACCTCGTAAAAGTATTGAAACTCGATGACGAACACCG
>JACMRP010000179.1 GCA_014376325.1 Pseudobdellovibrionaceae bacterium | reverse complement strand
GAAACAAAGTTCCAACCGTGAACGTCATCGACGAAACCATTTCCGTCATCGTCAACGCCATTCGACGCTTTATCGCGGCCCTTAGAGTCTAAACCAGTTTCGCCTGGATTGATCCAAATGTTGGTGTCCAGATCTTCATGTTTGATATCCGCGCCGGTATCAATGACCGCGACGATGATCTTTTTACTGCCACGAGTGATGGCCCACGCACGGCCGGCATCGGCTTTTTTCAGGCCCCACGCTTGGCTAATCGCCGGATCGTTGAATAGGGCGCTCGGCTCGTTTTCAACGCTTTCGGTTTTTACGACTTTGGAGTCTTCAAGACTGTTACGTTTCTTTTTTGATTTAACGGAATCACTGCTGCGCGAAGGACGCTCAGTTTGGAAGTATTCATAAGCACCGAAAGTGCCACCGAAGATTAAAAAAATACCACCAATTGTAACCGCTAACTTGTGTGACCGCATGAGGTTTCCTCCACTCTGCCCTATCGGAGAAAGCGGAGGTCGTCTTAACAGCGACTGGACCTATCTCACTTTGAGACGAGCTTCAGCCATTCTTCGGGGAACGACACGGGCCCACTGGCCTGCAATCGTTTATAGAATACGAAGTTGCGCATGACGAGCTTTACGTAGGCCCGGGTTTCGTCGTAAGGAATTTCTTCGATGAATTCCAGGGCGTCCGGGCGATAACGCGTTTTTAGCCAGCCCCGAATGGCGGAGCCACTCGCGTTGTAGGCGGCGACTCCAAGAATGTATTGGTCGTCATATTTTCTGAGCAGTCCGCGAATCTCTTTCGCGCCGAGCGGAACGTTGATCTCGGGATCATACAAATCCTCTGCCTCGCGGTACGGAACGCTGGTATTGCGAGAGAGCTCCTTCGCGACACTCGGCAAAAGTTGCATCAGACCGAAAGCATCCACCGGACTTCGGGCGCGCGGGTTGAACGCGGATTCTTGACGGATGATCGAAAAAGCAATTTCTGCCGGAATTTTTTCGGCAGTGGTTGACTGCACGATCTGCTCTTTGTAATTGCGCGGGAACAACAGCTCTGGATGTTTTTGCACCATGGTGTCTTTTACGTCTTGCGGAAGTCCGCTGAAACTCGCAAACAGCGGCAGGTAAAGATTTGCACGAGCGTAGCTGGTCATCACGATCAGCCAAGACTTTTCGTCCCCTTTGCCCCGACGTTTGAGTTCATCACTGATCTGGTCGATAACCTTTTCTGAAAACGAATTTTCACCCACCGCCATCAGCCACTCGGCCTGTAGGGCATTGACCGAACCGACTTCTTTTAAATTAAACAAAGAATAAGAAAAATCTTTTTCGTTACTGGCAAGTGGAGGATAAGTTTGGCCGAGCTCCCGAACGGCGAGCACCCCGTAGTAACCGATAGGGTCTTCTTTAATAAGTTTTTCTAAAAGATTTTTTGCTTCGTCGTTTTTGTTTAAACTCTTGAGGGCCCGCGCTTGCCAGAACAGACTGCGGGTCCGGTCCGAGTTTTCTTTAGCTTTATGGTAATACTCAGCCATACTTTGCGCGGCTTTATCAAAGTTCTTCATTTTGTAAAGGACCCAAGGGTACAGCCACAAAACGCGGTCACGAATCGACTGGCTCGATAGAACTTCTTTAAGACTTGCTTCGTAATAGTAGCTAGCTTTGTCGAGGTCGTTCTTTTCTTCGGCCATGCGTCCGAGGACAAAATAAACTTCATCTAACGGATGCAGGCCTTTTAAAAGCCGTTGCGCTTCCGCAAGATTTTTTTGCGCTAGGTTCAATTGATCTTCGGTCCACAAGGTGCGCGCGAGAAGGATGTAACTTTCGTGGAGATGTTTGACGGCATTCTGATCGCGTTTGTTCTTTTTAAAAGATGCCTTCGAGAAATTCACCATCTGGCTGGTTGCATCGATGTAAGAATTTTTATCCTGCGAAATTTTGTAGGTCATGCGGATATTTTTCAAAGCCTGATACTTTTCTTCGTTCGATGCTTTTGGATCCTTCGCAATCTGGCGATATATTTTCAATGCTTCTTCAAACTCGCGGCGTTCACGAAAGTTCATCGCCGCGGCAAGTATTTCTTTATCCACCGGATGAGGGCGAAGGCGGGGCGAGGTGCGGTAAAGCTGCGCTTTCACGTCCTCTAGTTTGGTTTGATCTTTGAGATCCTCCGCAAGTTTTACTGCTTCGAGCAAATACTGTTCTTTCTTTTTCGGAATAGATTCGAGTTTCGCAATTTCGCGAAGTGCGTCGATGTCGTCCGCTTTATCTTCACTTTTGCGGGCGTCCTTCAGAACGACGGTCGCCAAAATATCTTGGGCGTATTTATAGTTATTTCGATAGAGCTCTGGTTTCAGCGGCGCCAAAGTTTTGTCGTCCACGCAGGTTTGATGCGCGCGCAGCAAAGCTAAATCTTTCAACGGAAAAGAGTCTTCTTTCGATAGCTCGGTAAAATAACCGCAACTGGCAGATGCATCTTTTTCTAAAGTCAGCAAACCTTGTCGGTACTTTTTCCACCAACTTTGATTGTCCGAGTTGGTCACGAGCAGATTTAGTTCGTTGGTGCCGTGGTCGCGATTCGCGACGATAAAATCATAGGCAGGAGTTTGGGAAGAGGGGCTGATCTTCGTGTCCATTCGTGAGGTCGAAGCGCAGCCCCAAATGATGGCCGCAAAAGCTGCGGCCCCGAGCACTTGATAAAACATTAAATGCCGCGCGCGTTCTGAAGCGCCGCAATCCTGTCAGCAAGTGCAGGATGAGTCATGAACAAATCCGCAATCGATCCACGCTTTTCGCGCCCGCTGATCTTCATGGTCGCTAAGTTATCTTCTTTAGGCGGAACCATGTGCAGTGCCTGCAGCTTTTGCAGCGCCATGATCATGTTGCCTTTTGAAGAGATCTTTGCGCTGCCGGCATCTGCACGGTATTCGCGCTTACGAGAGTAATAATTGACAATGATTGAGCCCAGCAGCGTAAACGCGATATCGCCGATGATCACGACGGCGAAGTGTACGACATTTGCGTATCGGCTATCCACGCTCGAAGCAACGATTCGCGCCAGGATGCGCGAGAAGAACATCGCGAACGCATTCACGACCCCTTGGATCAGCGTCATCGTTACCATGTCGCCATTTGCGATATGCGAAACTTCGTGCGCCAGCACGCCGTCGATTTCTTGCGGAGACATGCGGCTCAATAATCCCGTCGAAACCGCGACTAAAGAATTCTTTTTACTCGGACCAGTCGCGAAAGCGTTCACGTCCGGAGATTCGTAAATTCCGACGTCGGGCATGCCCGGAAGTCCCGCGCGACGAGCAAGGTCGTGAACTTTTTCAAGCAAAGCGCGCTCTGAGGGGCCAGCCTTCATAGGATCAATGACTTTCACACCGTGAAATGTTTTAGCGGCCCATTTAGAAATCAATAACGAAACGAAGGCGCCGCCCATACCCCAGACCAAACAGAAAGCCATCAAGGTCGGAAGATATTGATCGAACCCGGCCATGCCGAGCGCGTTGCTGATCAGCGACCAAGCAATACCGATCGTGACCATCACCAATAAATTTGTGATTATAAAAAACCCGAAGCGTTTAAACATATGAAAACTCCTTAGAAGGGAAATTCCCCTCTAAGGATAATGTGGCAACAGTCTGACAAATCGTCAAGTCGTGGGGATCAAAATCACGTAGTAACGACCTCTTTGTTCTTTTTTGAGGTGGTGCTAAATTGGAACTTAAGCGCATTGCTTTCTAGTTCCACTTGCACACGACCACCGTCGACAAGGCGACCAAACAGCAATTCGTCCACGAGGGCCTTTTTGAGATGCTCGTCAACGGTTCGGGCCAAAGGCCGTGCGCCGTAAACTTTGTCGTAGCCTTTTTTCATAAGCCATTTCAGAACATCGGCAGACACCTGCATGTCGACTTTTTTCTCGGCCAAAGTCATTTTCAATTCGTCGACGAATTTCGCGACGACCTTCATGATCACTTCTTCTGGCAGATCCTTAAAGCTA
The DNA here is from genome assembly GCA_014376325.1 of Pseudobdellovibrionaceae bacterium. The sequence continues at coordinate 1,109 of JACMRP010000179.1, read as the reverse complement.
ACGACCGCGTCTAATCGGTTGATGAATTCCGGCGAGAACGCTTTTTTAATGGCGTCCATGCTGTGGGAGCTGCTGAAGTTATCGGCGATGCCGATCGAACCACGGGCAACATCCACGGCACCGGCGTTACTTGTCATAACAAAAATTGTGTTTTTAAAATCCGCAACTCTTCCGTGTGCATCGGTCATGCGTCCCGCATCCATCACCTGCAGTAATGCGTTCGTCACATCGGGATGCGCTTTTTCAATTTCGTCCAAAAGCAAAACTGAATACGGATTTTTATTCACGGCTTCGGTCAGAAGTCCGCCGTCTTCATAGCCCACGTATCCCGGAGGCGCTCCGACCAATCGGGCGACGGAATGTTTCTCCATGTATTCGCTCATGTCAAAGCGGTGGAAGTGAATTCCAAGAACGTGAGCGAGCTGTTTACACACTTCCGTTTTGCCGACGCCGGTCGGACCCGTAAATAAATAACTGCCGATCGGTTTGTCGGGACGGGATAATCCGCTGCGCGCTAGTTTGATGCTCGCGACCAAACGATCGATGGCTTCGTCCTGGCCGTAGATCAGTGCTTTCAATTTTTTATCGAGATCTCGCAGCTGCATTTTTTCACTCGAAGAAATGTTTGCGATCGGTAAGCCGGTCATCTTAGCGATGACCTCTTCGATCATTGGCACATCGATGCTGATGACCTCTGCCGTCTGATCCTTGAGTCGGAAGAAGGCGCCGGTTTCATCCATCACGTCGATGGCTTTATCCGGAAGCAGTTTTCCGTGGATATGTTTGATCGAAAGTTCGACCGCCGCTTTGAGCGAATCATCACTGAACTTCACATTGTGAAATTCTTCGTAAGACTTACGAAGGCCCTTCAAGATATCGATGCAATCGGCCGTCGAAGGCTCATTCACGTCGATGCGTTGAAACCTGCGATTGAGCGCGCGATCTTTTTCGAAATATTGACGGTATTCACTGTGGGTTGTCGAGCCGATGCAACTGATATCGCCGTTTGCTAATGCGGGTTTCAATAAATTAGAAGCGTCGAGCGAACCACCGCTAGTCGATCCGGCGCCAACAATATTATGAATTTCGTCGATGAACAAAATCGCGTT
>JACMRP010000178.1 GCA_014376325.1 Pseudobdellovibrionaceae bacterium | reverse complement strand
GGCCGCGGTAGGCTAGCTTCAGTTCAAGGTCGTAGACGAAATAATCAGGAGTGCAGAGGGCCCCAAAACTTCGAGCGGCGGACTGGTCTTTGTCGTGCAAATAAGGAAACGGATAATTTTTTTCGCTCGCACGTTGAGCTAAGTTTTCGAGTTTGTCTTCGACGTGACTGTTTTCGTCGTTCGAGCATATAGCGACCATCGGGATACCTAAAGATTTTAAACTTCGACCTAGTTCAATAAGCCGGTCTTCGACTGCGTTGACGTAGGGGCAGTGGTTGCAAATGAAAACGACGACCAAAGGTTTGTTCTTTTTAAAATCATCCAAGCGATAATTTTTGCCGTCCACTGATGGAAGGGAGAATTCGGGGCAAGGAAGGCCGATCTCCGGAAATGGCGTCAGCGTCGTTGCCATTTATAGCTCCGACCAATGAACGGTTTTGCCGTTTTCGGTGACCATCGTGCCATCGGCTTCTACGCGTTCAAAATATTCCTGAAGGTTTGGATTGTCGTTTAAAGCTTTTAGTAAAGACATCCGTGTGGGCGCGTTGAGTGGGCTTTCGCAATACGAAAGTGCATCCGTCAGTTCGTAAAGGAGACGATCTAAAAAAGACGTCCAATCATGACCTAGCAGCGGAATCCCGCGCGGCATTGATCCCACGATCGAACCTGCCGTAGGAACTTCAGGCGGAGAAGACAAGACGTTGATGCCTAGGCCAATCACGATGCGAACTTCGTCTCCTTGCAGAACGGATTCGAGTAAAATCCCCGCAACCTTTTTTTCGCCAATGTAAATATCGTTCGGCGCCTTGAGGCTCCAGGCAAGAAAGGGCCACGTCGCCGCAAGCGCTCGGTAAACGGCGAGTCCCATCAGGCAGCTGGTAATCGGCTGTGGTTTAGCCATCAGCAAGTAGCTCCAAGAACTCAGCAAAGAATGCCCCGGGGTTCCGGCGATCCAGATATTTTTGCCACGACCGCGACCGGCCAACTGATCATCGGCTAAAAATAAACACAAGGCTTCTTGTAAAAGGCTTTCGCTGAAAGCTTCGGACTTCGCGAAATCATTGGTGCTGGACATCGACTTTTCGTGATGGACGTAAAGCTGATTGCTCTCGGCCCATTTTTTTGAAACTTCCCCGGTGCGAATGTCGTTCAGAGGAGAATCTTCGCTCACGCTTAGTTCTCCCAGTCGAAAATAAGGCTGACGTCAGCGACGGGTGCCGAGTGGGTCAAGGCCCCGACGGAAATAAAATCGATGCCGATCTCGGCGACCGAACGAACGCGGTCTAAAGTCATGTTGCCGCTGGCTTCGGTTTGAATTTCTTTAGGAACCATCGCGCGCGCTTTTTTTAAAGTTTCGTTGTCCATATTGTCCAACAGAATTCTGCGGACTTTCATTTCCACGGCTTGCTGAACTTGCTCTAGGTTTTCAGCTTCGACTTCGATAGGTAAGTTCGAATGCGCTCGGGTGCGTTCGACGGCTTTCTGAACGCCGCCCATGACGGCAATGTGATTGTCTTTGATTAATATTGCGGTGGATAAATTCATGCGATGATTTAAACCACCGCCGTGAACGACGGCTTTCTTTTCAAGCTCGCGAAAGGCGGGCGTCGTTTTGCGGGTATCAAGTACGCGCGTTTTTGAACCCTCAAGAGCCTTCACGAAGCGTCGGGTAAACGTTGCGATACCTGAAAGGTGGCCTAGAAAATTTAAAGCCACGCGTTCGGCTTTCAAGATTTGCACTAGATCGCCTTCAATCGTGCAGATGATTTGGTTTTTTAAAATCTGGTCACCTTCTTCGAAGTGCCATTTCACTTTGCAATTTGGTTCTAAGTTTAGCATCGTTTGTTCGAAGGCCATCGCGCCGGAGACGACGATGTCTTCTTTGGCTTTAAGGCGGGCGCGGCCCAATCGGGGCTTCATCGCTAAGGATTCGGTCGTTACGTCGCCCGAAGGCATGTCTTCTTTGATCGCGGCGCGGATCAGCTCAACAAGTGTCATAGGAAAACCTCAATCATTCACAGTTTTGGTCTTAAGTAGGCATTAGCTTACAGAGAGTCCGCTTACTTTTCAACGTCGCGGAGGATCTTACTGATTTCTTCACGGACAATCCGTTCGGCCATCTCGGGAATGACTTTCCAGCAGATGCTTTCGATGACGGCACGGGCTTCTTCGCGGATGACTCGTTCAATCATATCGGAATCCATCGATGTGGATTCCGTGGCGGTTGGCTTCGGAACGGTTCTCGTGTCAGTGGTTCTTGGCTCAGTTCGAGCCTGAATCGTTTCTGTCGCGTTCGTTTGCAAGCGGTGAAGTTCTTCTTTATAAGAGTCCGGCAATGGCGCCACGTGGGTCGAGGTCAGATCTTCGCCGAAGTGGAGCTCTTCAAATTCCCCATCGTCCTGGACGTGGGCGGTTTGCAGCTCGGACTGAGGAATGACAAATTTAGAAGCAAAGTCGTCTTCAATTCGCTCTTCCGGGATCTGTATTTTGAATTTTTTCAAATCCTGTTGAGACCATCCGTCTTCCTCGTGCTGATCGCGTTGCTGCGAAGACTTCAGAGGAACCGCGGTGAATTCTTCTTCGTCGGCTTCGACAATCGGAAGTTCGTACGAAGGATTGCTACCGGCTTCAGGAATGCCAAAAATTTCTTCTTCCGCCGCTGCCGAAGGATCGAAGCGATCAAAATCGATGGGCGCACTCTTCGGAATACCGGCAGGTTTTGCGGGGGCTGCCGCAACCTGAGTCGGTTGTATGGTCAGGCGGATGACGGTCGCGTCAATTGCTAAAGGCGCGCGTGGAGAATCCTCATTTTTTATTGGGGACTCCGTGAACTCCGGCATCTTCGGAAATTGCAAATAGGGGCTGACGGGATTGTTTTGCGTTTTCGGAACTAGGTCTAAAACCAACTGCCGCAGAGTCTCCGCATCGAAAGGCTTTTCGAGCTTGGCGGTCGCGAGCGCGATTTTCGCTTCGTCGATCTCCATAAACCCGCTCCACATCAGCACGACGGGAAGGTTGACGGTCTCGGGATCGTTTTTTAGATCCATGCAGACTTCGTAGCCATTGCGTTTTGTGAGTAAAACATCGGCAAATACAATGTCGGGCTTAAAAGTCTTTGCGACCGGCAGAACATCCAAACCCACGGGCACGGATTTAACCTCCACCGCGAAATCCTGGAGGGCGAGCTGCATAACACGTTTAATTGTGGAACTCTCATCTGCTAGTAAGACGCGTAAAGCCATAAGCAAAGTAAAGTAGGAATTTGCGGTTGAGTCAACAATAATAGTTTTATGAATCGGATCGATCGTTACATCTCGGGATTATTTTGGACTTACTTCATTGGCGGAAGTTTGGTGTTCATCACCATTTTCTTAGCGGTCGATGCGATGTCTACGATGGTTAGTTACAAAGGCGTCGAGATGACCGTGTTTCTTCGCTATTACATTTATTATCTGCCAGAAATTTTTAGCAAGCTTTTACCTGTCGCCTGTTTGATGGGCACGATTCTGGCGATCTCTTCGATGAACAAAGCAAACGAATTGGTGGCGTTATTCGCAAGCGGGATGAGTCTGATCCGCATCACTATGCCGTTGCTACTTTGGGTTGCGTTGGTTTCTGGTGCGGCCTTCTTCGTGATGGATAAAGCGGGCCCGGCGATGAGCCGAAAGAAAAACTTTATCGAGTACAACGAGATTCGAAAAACCCCCACCATGTTTTCAACGGTGAAGACCAACAAGATTTGGTACCGCTCGAAGAACGCTATCTTCAATATTAAAACTTTGAATGTGCAGGGTGACCGCGCGCAGAGTTTGACGTTGTATTTTTTTAGCCCCGAGTGGGATTTGATGCAAATGATAACGGCGGCAACGGTCGATCTGAACGGCACGACTTGGAATTTGAAAGACGGTTCCGTGACGTTGTTCACGGGCAACGCGACCTTTCCACTGACCAGTACGTTCAAAGAAAAAACTCTTTCTATGGGTGAAGATTCGAAAGACCTGCAGTCCTCTGGCCAGACCTCGGACATGCTTAGCCAGAGCGAGCTTTCGCAATTTATCGACCGCAATAAAGAGGCTGGGCTGGATACGATTCGCTACGAAGTGGACTACCAATCCAAATATAGTTTTGCCTTTGCGGGGCTCGTAATGTGTTTATTGGGTATTCCTTTCAGTGTCGGCAAAGCACGTTCTGGCGGGACGATGATGAATGTCGGAATTGTTATTTTTCTCGTGTTTGGCTACTGGATTCTGTACAGCTCGTCGCTGACCCTCGGAAGTCATGGGCATTTGACTCCAATATTAGCGGCCTGGGCGCCCAATTTACTGATGGTTGCCTTGTCCTATTTCTTCCTATTGCGTCTGAAGCGTTAGTTCCATTGGTTTCGAAAGACTTTGTCTGGGTTTTGCGGTGCAAAAGCATGGCTTTTCGGCTAGAATGTTTGGTATACACAGAGACCATTTCCGGAGGTCGCAGCTATGATTTTAGATATTCTTAAATTCCCAGATCCCCGACTTCGAGAGATCGCAAAACCCCTCGAAAAAGTCACCTCAAAGTGGACCCAATTTGCGAAAGATTTGATCGAGACCATGTACGCTTCGAAGGGCATTGGCTTGGCCGCTCCTCAAGTGGGCGAATTGATCCGCATGCTCGCCGTCGACACACGTCCTAAAGACGAAGAAGGCCGCCGTTATAAGAACGATGAACAGACTGAGCTCGAACAAAAAGTTCAGCAGCCATTGATCTTGATTAATCCGGTCATCGTTAAAGGCGAAGGCAAAACAACTTTCGATGAAGGCTGCCTCAGCGTTCCCGGTTACTACGAAACCGTTGAACGTTTTAACTACGTTGAAATCAAAGCGCTGAACGAAAAAGGCGAAGAGATCCTAATCAAAACCGACGGCCTGCTTGCGATCTGTTTGCAGCACGAGATGGATCATCTCGAAGGGACTTTGTTTATTGATCATTTAAGCCTTATCAAATCGAGCAAAATTAAAAACCAGATTAAAAAGCACGGTTATCCTGATCCAAAAAAGGCCGAGCAAGAAGAAGAAGAAGAAGAAACAGAGAGCATCAAGGCGTGAGTAAAGTCCGCGTGTGTTTTCTGGGAACTCCCGAATTTGCGGTGACTTCCCTCCGGGCCCTTATTGAAGACGAGCATTTTGAAATCGTCGGCGTCGTAACGCAACCGGATCGACCCTCCGGTCGAAAGATGCAGCTAACGCCAAGCCCGGTCAAAGTTCTTGCGGAAGCGCGCGGTCTGCGCGTGATTTCCCCAGAGTCACTTCGAAAAGATCCTTCGCAATTAGAAGAAATAAAAAAATGGGGAGCCGAAGTCGCCGTCGTCGTGGCCTTCGGACAAATCTTGACCCAAGCCTTCTTAGATTTATTTCCGTTTGGCGCGGTGAACGTGCACGGAAGTATTCTGCCGCGATGGCGTGGGGCCGCGCCGATCCAGCGCGGGATTGAAGCGGGTGACAAAGAATCTGGCGTCACCCTTCAACGTGTCGTCAAAAAATTAGATGCGGGAGATATCATCGGAACCCGGCGAGTTCCCCTGGATGACGAGATCACCGCAGTCGAATTGCATGATCAACTCGCGGTCCTCGGTGCCGATTTACTCCAAGTTGAACTTATGGATTTTGTCCGCGGGAATTTAGCGCCGCATCCCCAAGACGAATCGCAGGTAACTCACGCCGCAAAGATCGACAAGGCCGAGTCCGAAATTCAATGGCGATTGCCGGCCGTCGAGATTCACAACAAGGTGCGCGCTCTGACCATGGGGCCCGGCACATTCACAACCTTCGCTGGCAAAAAAATAAAGATTCATAAAACACGCGTGCTCGAAGAATCGGGCGCAAACCCGGACCCGGGTAAAATTACTAGCGTCACTCAAGAATTTATATCTGTTCAAACGGGCGGCGGAATTTTAAATTTGCTCGAGCTACAGCCAGAGTCCCGCACGCGAATGAAAGTGGCAGAATTCCTAAAAGGCCACCCACTCAAAATAGGAGATCGTTTCGGTGTCTAAGCTGATCGCCCCAAGTATCTTGTCCGCGGACTTTGCGAATCTAGAAACCGAACTCAAAGCGATAGCCCTCGCCGGTGCTGACTGGGTTCACGTCGACGTCATGGATGGGCACTTCGTGCCTAACTTAACGATCGGGGTGCCGGTGGTAGAATCTCTGAAGAAAGTAACGCCTTTGCCCCTGGACGTTCACTTGATGATCGAAAAGCCCGAGCGATTTATTGAAGCGTTCGTGAAGGCGGGAAGCGATTACCTGACGATCCACGTAGAGGCAACCGACGATCCAAGAGGTGTGCTTCAGAAAATTCGTTCTTTAGGTGCTAAGCCCGGCATCACTTTACGACCCGGCACCGCCCTCGAAAAGATTTTACCCCTATTGGATTTTGTAGATATGGTTCTGGTAATGACGGTCGAACCCGGATTCGGGGGGCAATCTTTTATGATGGACCAAGTTGAAAAAATAAAAAGACTTAAAGAAGAGCGATCACGCCGTGGTCTAAAATACCTCATTGAAGTAGACGGCGGGGTCAATGAAAAGACTCTGCAATATTGCAAAGATGCCGACGTTTTGGTCGCCGGTAGTTTCGTCTTTCGCGGAGACTACAAAAAAGCCATCGATTTTTTAAAATCATGACGTTAGCGACAATCGTACTTTTAACTTTAGTAACTGTTCTGGGCGTTTCCCACTTTGGTCAAACTATTTGGGTGGCGGAATTGTTTTCGCACTGGGTGATGCAGTACTTCGCGGTGGCCGCGATCTTGTACGTTTTCTTCTATCGTAAAAAAGCGCCTTACCGAATGTACTTGTCGATCGCGGCGGTACTTTACTGCGTGTACTTGATGATGGGATCCGATGCTCATCATGCTTCCTTGGTGCAGATCAATTCGCCGAAGGCGCAAGTGCGGATTTTTGAATTCAATACTCGGGGGCGCACCGAAGCGATCGCCAACTGGTTGCCGCCGCATGCCGCCAGTTACGATGTCGTCGTACTGCTCGAAACCGGTTTAGATTACGAACCGGTTTTGGAAAAATTAAAATCCCAGTATCCTTTTCAGGTTTCGCATTTGGATAATTCGCCGTTTGGAATAGCGATCCTAAGCCGTTTCGAAATCGTGGACAGAAAAGAGTTTACCGCGGAAGGTGGATTTTATCCGCAGTTTGAACTGACGCTCAAAGCGCCGACCGAGGATCGATTTTTGTTGTACGCGATGCACGTGCCGCCGCCTTTCGCTCCGCAACTTGCAGAAGCGCACGAAGTTATACTGGGTGAGCTGATCGAAAAATTGCAGCAAAAAAAATACGCGGCCGTGGTCGTGGGTGATCTGAATATGACTCAGTATTCGAAACATTACGCAAAATTGCTAAGGCTCACGGGACTTCGGGACACGGCGGGGCTTTCGCCCGCAAATCATTCTTGGCCTTCTTACGGCGTTAATTTATTTTCGCCACTGGGTATTCGCATAGATCACTGTCTGGTTTCTGCCACGTTTTCATTGGTGGATCGCCAGCGTTTAGAAGATTTAAAATCAGACCACTTGCCGTTTAAATGCACTTTGCAGATTGAGAAATAGATGAAGTTTAGCGACATGCCCTTGATGGCTCCATTGCAACGCGCTTTGGTCGATGCCGGATACGAAACTCCGACGCCGATTCAAGAGAAGGCCATTCCGCTTATTCTTGAGGGACACGATCTGCTGGGCGTAGCCCAGACGGGGACGGGAAAGACCGCGGCCTTCTGTCTGCCGATCTTGCATTTGTTGGCCGCAAACAATGTGCGCAAAGAGCCCAAGTGCCCACGCGTTTTGATTTTGACTCCGACCAGAGAACTCGCAATTCAGATCCACCAAAGCTTACTGACCTACGGCAGTCACTTGAAATTAAAACACGCGGTCGTCTACGGCGGTGTCGGGCAGGGCAATCAGGCACGGGATTTATCAAACGGTGT
>JACMRP010000020.1 GCA_014376325.1 Pseudobdellovibrionaceae bacterium | reverse complement strand
CGGCATCGTACTGGCGAGTTGCGTCGATCAAAGAGATAAAGAATCCGCCGCAAAATAAGATAACGCAACCGAGTCCGCCCAATAAGAGTCCTGCGGCTTTGCGGCTCTTTAACGTGATGTCGTCGAAAATGCCCATCGCCGTATCTTTCAAATTAAAACCGGATTGCGGGGCGTGAGAGTTAAATCTGCCCATAACGAAAGAAAGAATGAGTCCTACCCATTTGATCATTTGTATCTCCAAAAAAAAGAGCCCTATTGCTAGGGCTCTGCTTAAACTTATTGGAACTAGTTACGACGACGAAGAATCATCGCTGCAACGAAGCCGACCGCGACTGCGCCAGCTAGTGTGTACAGTGGGTATTTTTTTACGAAATCTGCAGAAGAATCGTAAGCGTCTACAGCGCGATCACGAGCCATTCCGTAAACATCGCTAGCTTGGTCATAAAGCTCGCCAGCGCGTTTTTCGCCTTGTTCGATCAGGCCAGAGTTGCGGTCGATAGCGCTTTCAGCTTTGTTAGCTACTTGCTTAGCTTTATCGCTTGCGAATTTGCCAGCGTCTTGAGCAGCATTTTTCAGATCTGTTGAGTTTGGTTGTTGCATGAGAATCTCCCTTTGTTTTGTTACCTAGAGTTAACTAGTTGCCGACGTTACGTCGTCTTGTTGAAGAGAGAATAACTGTCGGGAGTCAGTTTTAAATGACGGAGATGCGAAGTTTACGTCATAACGTTCAGAACGCTGCACATTTTGCTCGGGCCAAAAAAAATCCCCGAAAGGCTCGAGAATTTTAGCGAAAGTAAGAAATAATTTACTAAAATGGACTCACTTACGGAGAATCTTATTGCCCAGACCCGACTCGACGGTAAGTGATTTCTGCCGGTTGGTGGTCGCCAGAAGTTTTCAAAAACTCTGGGACGGAGTCTCTGAAGTCAAGCATGCCGCTGATATGAACCTTGCCGCCAACGGCAGCTCCTGATGGATGTTGGTAGTCTACAAAGCGACCCTCGTCGACTAAGAAAAAGCCTTTAAAATTACTGATGTCGCCGCTGTTTCCAGAATCAACGAGGTAACGGTCGCCCGTTTTTCCAGACGAAGCAGAATAGTTGTAATCTGCAGGGACCGCATTCGGGTAGCGGTCGTAGCGGAAGCTTCCTTCTTCAAGGAAATTAACTCCTTTAACGATCGGAATGCCGGATGCGCGCACGACGTCGGCGTCAGCCTCAAGGCCATTAATTTTTTGCGCCTCGTCGGTCAGTAAAATATAATTCCAAATGCCGGGATTATTAAATTGTTCAGCATAGCTCGGAAGCGGAGTTACTTTTTTGCTGAAGGCGCCGCGGACGATCTCTTGCTCGCGTGTGGATTCACGTGCGTAAACTCGGTAAATGTCCGTGCCCGGTGCTAACAACGAACGCAGATAGGCAATCGAGCGATTTTCTAAACGGGTGCAGCCGTGGGATCCGGGGTTAGAAAATAAATTGATAATGGTCCCGCGGGTTAGTTCAATCGCGTTTTGCTCATCCGAACCCCAACCGATTGTTCCGTGCATCCACTGAAAGTTGACGCCGTTAACGTCGTCTTGCGGAAGCAGCATCGCCGCGTACCATCCGAAAGCGCCGTACATCGTGGATCCACCGCTCGCGGTTTTTACGGTCCATTTTTTAGCGCCGAGCAATTTGCTGCCGCTGCCGATCGGACCAGGGATCGTGTTGATGTCCTGACCCGGAGAATACCAAGAAGGGTAGGTCTGAGCTTTATCGGTATAAAATTTTACCCACGAAGCGATTTTAGAATGTCCGACCCAAGTGATGAAAGCATAACGATCTTGAGCGGTGCCCTCTTCCGGACGGCCAACCACAGTTTCGGTTTCAAAAACCATGCGGTGAGCGCAGTCTGGCCCGGTCACGCAGCGTTCGTAGACGCGGGTTTTTTCGGTCGCGATGTTCTGCACGACGAAATATTTTGAAGGCGTGGGAGCAGGTTTCGGAGCGGCCACCTTTTTTGATGGAGCCGCAAAACTAAGAGCGGGTAGGAGTGCTGAGATCACCGCGAACATTTGAAAGCGAGTCATTGAAAATTCCCCTATAGGCGAAGGCACAACGTTTAGAATTCGGCGGATGATAACCAACGAAATCGCTGCCGGGTATCTTTCCTATGGGGGAGGTGATTTTTTCAGCCGCGCCTAAGTTCTTTACACTGTTGGCGTTCCAGAGGCATTTTACCATTGGCGGTGCGCTAAATCGGACTAGGCGGCGCTCAGCCCGGCACGGGACTTGGAACTCCCTCGCTTACCCGGAGGACCCGCATGTCTAAATTACACGTTACTGGCGCCTTATTCTTGGTTTTATGGTCCCTGGCCGCAGCGGCCGGGCCCAAACTTGTGGAAGAACCGCAGTTCGATTACCAGGCTCAGAAAGACAACGCGGACCTTATCCAGATGAGCACGGTCATCCAACCCGTAGCAAAGCTTTCGATGGTTCAGGGTTACGCGGACCCTTATCAACTGCACAAATCGACCGAAGGCATTCGTAATTTTGTGATGGCGCGGTCGACTTTTACCTTGAAGCTAGGTCTCGACGAAATTAAAAAGCGCACCGAAAATCCCATGGACCTGTCGAAGTATTCTCAGAAGTTTAAGGTCAATTCATGCCGTGGGCATGAGTGCGACGGCTTCATCGTCACGTCTATCGCAAAAAATAACGTCACATTCGTTTCGGGAGTGATGGATCAACAATCTGCGGGTTGGGAAAATACATTTAAGAGTTTGAACAATCCGGATTTGATCGTTGCCCAGCGTTTTACAAAAATTGAATTCGCTTTCGAGAGTGGCAGTAACTTTGCGGCCTTCTATAAAGTGAACGATTCAGAAACGTGGGTCCAGAGCTTTCAATTTTTTATGATCCGCGATAGTGCTTACCGCATTCCGTTCATTAACTTAGACAAAAAAATTCGTGAGATTATCAAACACATGCTGGTCGACGGACGCGGCGCGATTCTGCAAGAAAATGGAGTGCAGCGGATGATTCAGTCCGTGCGCGGCCCCGCGGCGAGGCTTTGATGGAACGCTCGCACAAGGTTCCGAAAAATCTGATTAAAAAAATGCTCGGTCTTTCTAAAACAGAAAAAGAGGATACTTGGTTGCCGGAGCAGTGGGAGATGGCCGATCCGCTAGAGGACCAGATCCAAAGGCCCGCTAAGCCTTCAGGCGTCGTTATTCATGGGCGCGAAAATCCATTGCTGGTCAATAATTTCTCGGCTGCTTTAGAGCAAGTGCTGCTTGAAGAAAGCGGCAAGGGAATGAAAATCAAACTCGGCGAGTTTCATGACTGGTCTCCAAAAGCGAAGCAAAAATACGCTGGCGATTATATTTTGGGATTTTCTAAAATATTTATCAGCTTAGCGCAGGGTTTTACAAACTGGTTTATGGTGACGGGGACCGAGCCCGCGTTGCGCGAGTGGGTCTTACAGCAACCTTATAACAGCATTACCCTTCACGATATTTTTCGTTCGAGCTTGCGGATTAATAACGGCGACGTTTATTTAACAATCTTAACAATCTAAAATGTGCTGTCTTCAAATTGGCGGTACGAAGGACGTGAAAATCTGCCGACGACGCAACGTCGCAGTCCTAGTCACGAGCGGTTACAATTACCAAAAGGACAAGTACGGCTCTTGGTGCCACTTTTTCGGAATGATTTTGTGGGGCTACTACACCGGTAAGGGTTTTAACGCAGAAGTTGTGGGTAAAGTGGAAGGCCTCGGTTCAAATGTTTTATCTCCGGGCGTGAACAAGACTCAAAAACAGTGGTTTAACTTTATTGGTGGCTACGTGGCTGAAAACTTGCGGAAGGCCGTGATCAGCCAAAGTTTTGTAAAAGCGAATGACGCGCCGTTCGCGCTCGGTGAAAAATTCTATCTCAACCGCGAGGAAGATTTTAGAGACCGTTTGCCGGTCGTCAATTCGAGCGATCTTAAGGTGATCATTGGCGGACAAGCTTCCGCACAAATGGAGATTAAGATCGAAAACCTCGGCGCAGACCTCAACAATTGTAAGTTGGATATTATTATCAACAATTGCGGCGGCTATCGCTCGGATTTCAAGTATTCCTACAATTTAAGCTTAGCGTTAAAACAAAAGACGGGTTTAAACGTGCCGCGTGAAAACTCTCCGCAGGGTGTTCGAGTGTTTTTTAGTGCCTGCAAAAATGGCGATTCTCGCTCTGTAGAAGTGAATTTGTTGAAACGGCGCTAGGGAGCGGGGCCAGGTCGCAACGGTTAAGAATCTTAAATATTCCGCAAATGCTCGATGATTTTGTTTGAAAACACTCCTTTGGTGTTGTTACGATTTCGTTGAATCGTCATTCATCAAGGAGGGGGAAGTATGACAATGAAGTCAGTATCACGTCTATTAGCATGTGCGTTGATGGCAGGAACCGTGGGGTTCACAGCGAAAACGGCCGTTAACGAGCGCACACTCTGTGCGGGTTTTTTACCGGAAAATTCTATGAACATTCCAGTCGGGGCATTCACAACGGGTGGTTTGACCGAAGTGCAGTTCAACGGAGTTTTGGATCGGCTCGAGCGAGTGTTTGCGGAAGATGTCTCTAAGGTCGGCGACGTTTTGAAGATCAAACGTTTGTGGAACGACGGAACCGTGAATGCATCCGCGATGCGCATGGGAAACACCGAAGTTCTGAACATGTACGGCGGTCTTGCTAGACATCCGACGATCACCGTCGAAGGTTTCGCGCTGGTAGCGTGTCACGAATTCGGACATCACCATGGTGGCGCACCGAAGAGCGGTGGCTGGTACGGCAATGACTGGGCAACCAACGAAGGCGGAGCTGATTACTACGCGACTTTGAAATGCTTACGTCGCTTCTTCGCAGAAGACGACAATGCAGCGATCATCGCGACGGCCGGTATCGACCCGGTAGCTGATGCAACTTGCAAAGCTCAATACGCGGACGCGAACGATCAACTTTTGTGCTTGCGCGCTTCTATGGCGGGTCAATCGGTTGCAGATTTGTTCTACACAATGAAAAAGGAAACGAAGCCTGCAAACTACGGAACTCCGGATAAGAGCACTGTTAGCGAAACGAACGACGATCACCCAGCGACTCAGTGTCGTCTGGACACGATGCTCGCAGGTTTTGCGTGCAACGTAGCATCGACCGAAGCTTTGAGCGACACGGACTACAAAGTCGGCAGCTGCTCAGGACCCGTTGGCACCGTGGGCGCACGTCCATTGTGCTGGTTCGCACCGAACTAGCCAGGTACCCAGGAAAAAACAAAAAAAGAGGAAGCTCCAAAAGAGCTTCCTCTTTTTTTAAGGTACGCCCTTCTTTTTGGGCATGCGGTGCGTAGTACGGGGTGGAGTTTCTCCTCTAAAGTGACTTTCTTACGATAGCCGGCTGCGAGTGTTCATTGAGCCGTTTTCCCTGCGTGAGTTATATAGATTAAGATTTGAAAACAGTAAAACGATTCGTGGAGATGAGCGTGAGGCAAAAAATAGTAGTCATAAAGGCCAGAAGTGGTGTCACTACGGAAGAACTCCGAAGAGTTCTAAAGAACGGTCAAGATTTGATTGGGAAAGGCTATTTAGAACGAATGAGACAATCGGGATTATTCGGCGATGTCTCGTTCGTGGCGGAGATTCACGACGAAGTTTACCTCATATCCCATTATCTTTGTGGACCGGATTACAAAAAGCCAACGACGCCGTTGGAAGGGATTCCTTCGCTTAAGATCTATCTCGAAGAAATAGATCCGCTGTTTGAGGGCTCAAAGCCGATTCACTTGGAACCCGCGAACTCATTTTGGATAGATCCATCATTCAAACGCAACTTGGCTGATTGGCCGTCTTTCACTTAAAGGCCGACGATCCTTTTTGCTTCGGGTCTTTCGAAGTAGCTGAATTTATCTTCGATCATTGCGTTTAAATTCTGTCGGTCGCTGATGAAAGTGTGCAAGCGAGTGAGCGCTTTGTACTTGTCTTCCGCGTGAATGAAATCACCCACTACGGTGCCGAGTTGTTTCGCGGTCAGAGCAGGGACTTTAGTCATTCCTTGGTAAGAAGCTAAATAGTTTTCGATGACGGCCCACTTGTCTTCATCCCAGGTGGCGTCGTCAAATTGTTTAATGAAGGTCGCCGTGTCCATCGGGAAAAATCTTTTCGAAATTAGCTGATTGACGCTGTAAACTTCAAGTTCCGTACCGTCGGCCGGAAGGTAGATCTGCATTTTTACGTAGCAGCCACCTTTGAGCGCGGTGATCTGGCCGTTTCGAATGTTAATGGAGCAAGCGTAGGTTCCTTCGCCGTTTATTCCGAGGGTTTTTCCATTCGGCCGTGGACGTAGACTTCCCCAAGAGACGGATTCTTTCCAAACCTTGAACAGTCGAACGTACCCGTTCCCAGCTGCGACGCTGGGGGAATAAATGATTTCGACATCGTCGTTAAAACCAAAAGCATCGACGTTTAATTTTTCAAAGCCGACAGTCTGAAAAACAATATTCTCTTGGCTTGGATTGTATTCTGACGGAATCGATGCCCAATCAACGGGATTTTTCGGTTGAAGTTTGTTGTTCGGATTGTTCGCGCCGTTTCCGGCAGAGCTACCAGAGCTTCCACCGCAGGCAGAAAGCAATGCCGTGGCTAAGAGAATGGCTGCGAAATTAAGCTGAGGTCCGGTCATGTGAAATCTCCCTGAGATTCGTCAGGTTTTACCACGGCGTGGGATTTCGCGCAAGCGAGCAGCCGGGCTGCCTCGTCGTAGTTTCGCTCCGGATCTGGAGCAGGGCGAATTTCACAGTGGTGGCTAAGTATTAGTCGATCACTCGAAAAAATTCTTTGCCCAGCTAGCAAACACGGTCAGCACTCCGCAAAGAAAAGTACCCCAGGCAGTGTCCGTCAAGACGTAGGCGATCGGGTAGTCCTTCATCGTCGCGATGTTGGTTAGATCGTAGATCCCGTAGCCGATAAGTCCGAAGAGCGCCCCCCACAAAAACGTTTGCAAGATCGAGGTGTCCGCACCCAATCGTGGTAGTACGAAATACATAATCCCGACCGTAACCAACACGTAAACTAACAAGGCCGCCCATAATAAAACGTCTAAGGTGCCGTCGGCCTTAAAGCGCATGTGGCTGCCAATTTGCGAGATGTAAAAGTTTTTAGCGATCAGCCCGATCCAAATAAAATCGATGATGATGCCGACGACGAAAATACTAGCGAAGAGTTTTAATTGATTCATAAGTCGAACTTATTCTGAGGCTAGTTAAAATTCAAGAGCCCAGATGTTTATGACGAAGATCTCTTAGCGCTGTCATGAAAGGTTCCATTCCGGGGAATGGAGAAATACGTCCCAGTTTTTTACCGCGATGAAAAAACAAAAACGTCGGGATGCCGTGCAGTCCGAAGCGGGTGCCCAGTTCCGGATGATCGTAAACATTCACGTGATACCAACGGAAATTCAATTCCCGAACGAGTTCGGCATCTTGATGGAGCATGCGTTTTGCGACTTCGCAATTCGGGCAGTCGTGCCCCCAGAAAAAGATAGCCGTGATGGCTTCCGTCTCCGCAACGAGAGCGGCGTCGAAGGTGTCCGGCTCAAGCTGAGAGACCTTCAAGGATTCAAAAAAAGGGACCGAAATTTGACTTTGACCCATGTTTTCACCTATACTGGGGAGGTCGGGCACTTCCGACAAACTATGAGAACACAGTAATCCCAAAAACCTTTTTTTTGAATTAAAAATCGAAGTCGCACCGGACTTGAAGCCCCTCTCTGCTTTCAGATGTCGCGCCTTCTTACGCTTGGGATTGCATAATGCTAAAAATAAATCAACTCGGCCACTCAACACGGAAGCCTCATTGGTTCGTGGAAGGTGACGTATTTTCCGCAGGCGGAAACCCGCCGATGGGTTCCTTCGGGG
>JACMRP010000177.1 GCA_014376325.1 Pseudobdellovibrionaceae bacterium | reverse complement strand
GGCGAATGACATCGTCGTTGCTAAAACAATTGCGAGAGTACTCAATACAGTTTTCATAAATCCTCCTTGTGGATAGAGGAATGGTAGCCCCTTCAGCGAGCGTCGCACGCCCAACGGGATGAAGATTAGATCGTATTTTCGTCTTAAGATCGCTCGGAATTAAAAACCGAAGCCGTCGCCGTCCATCGGTGGAGGCGGCGGCGGTGGATAGAATCCATTGTCAAAATCGCCACCGGGAGGTGGGAACGGCATTGGCGGAGCCGGCATCGGGAAGGACTCTGGCGCATCGAAATCCTGCGGTGGCGGTGGTGGTGGCGGAATATAACCTTCGCCAAAATCATCAAACGCTGGAGGTGGTGGAAACGTGGAACCTCCACCAGAGCTCGGTGCCGTATTTCCACTACCAGCGCCGCCACCAGAACTGCCGGAGCCTTTGGGTCCGCCGCTGAAATTTCTTTTTGCGTAATCGAAGCGCGGCCGTTTTTGATCTAAGCCGAATTCTTCCATGGCCCAGGCGTCCCGCTTCGCTTGTTCTTTGGCGTTCTTAGCGTCGTGGGATTTTTTATTTTTATCGTACGCGACGCGGTCTTTTTCCATCTGCAAGTAATCGTCTAACTTTTCCTGACGATCCGCCTTGTATTCGCGACCGCCTTCAACTGGGGATTCTTCTTTTTTTCTTTTTTTATCGGCTTTGATGTCGTCTTTGCGTTTGTCTTCCCACTCGGCTTGATCTTTGAGGTAATCACGCAGGCCTTTTTCGCGCTCAGCTTCTAGCTCACGCTCTTCTTTCTGATGTTTGTAGAATCCAGCACGTCGATCATCTTCGCTCTGTGCCATGGCCGGACTGACCTGAATAAGGCAGAAGGCGGCAACAATTCCAGCAAGAAGTAGGCGGCAAAAAGACATGGCTCAGTCTAACCTGGATTGCCCCTGAAGAAAAAAACAAAAAAGATCCTCGACCTTCATCTAACTGAGGACTATTCTAGGCGACCTTGAAGGAGCAAAAAAATGGAAGCATTGCAACAGTTCGGCGTATTCACGGCGCAGACCTTGGTGATCGTTCTCGCGATCTCTGCTATTTTGATTTTGATCGCGGTTCTTGCCGCAAAGGCCCAAGATAAGCCAGAACTCGAAATCGAGCTTCTGCACAAAAAGTACAAACACTTCGGCAAGATGTTGAAGGCGGCAACCCTCAATAAAGACGAACAAAAAGACGCTAAGAAAAAAGACAAAAAAGAAGAGAAACAAAAGAAACACGAACATCAACGCAAAATTTTTGTCGTCGACTTTGATGGGGATATTAAAGCCTCCGCGACCGAGCACCTCCGTCAAGAGATCACAGCGATCTTAAATGTTGCGACTCCGAGTGATGAAGTGGTTATTCGACTCGAAAGCCCCGGCGGCGTCGTCCACGGATATGGACTTGCGGCTTCGCAACTCATGCGCGTGCGCGAAAAGAACATACCGTTGATTATTTGCGTGGATAAAGTGGCCGCGAGTGGTGGCTACATGATGTCCTGCGTGGGCACAAAAATCATGAGCGCCCCGTTCGCGATTATCGGCTCTATCGGCGTCGTTGCTCAAGTTCCCAATTTTCACGACGTGCTTAAGAAACATAACGTCGAATACAAAGAATACACCGCCGGCGAATACAAACGCACGGTCAGCATTTTTGGTGAAATCACCGCGAAAGGTGAAGAAAAATTCAAAGAGCAGTTGGAAGCGACCCATCAATTGTTTAAAGGTTGGGTTCACGCCAACCGACCGATTGTCGATATCGACCGCGTTGCGACCGGAGAATACTGGTATGGCCAACAGGCACTCGAATTAAAACTGGTGGACGAAATTCGCACCAGCGACGATTATTTAATGAGCCAAGCTGACACCAATCAAATTATCCGCGTCAGCTTCGAAAAAAAGCAGAAGCTATCCGAGAAACTATCCGGAATTGTTGGTAAAGCTGCCGAATCATCGCTATTAAAAATCTACGAAAATCTCGAGCGTCGAAAATTCCTGTAAGGAAAAGCTTCGCGCGAGGTTCATTTTTGACTGAAAATTCCGAAAAAGTGGTGTCAAAACATTCGCTTACGGAGTTAAGTCTTTGCTTTACAACTTCCCGATCCCTGAGATAAAACAGCGAGCAGCGAAGGAGATCCCCCTTGTCTGAAGTCGTTCTTTCCGTGCGAAATCTTGAAACCACTTTTAAATCAAAAATGGGTCCTATTCGCGCCGTTAATAAAATTTCTTACGACATTCACAAAGGTCAAACTTTGGGCATCGTGGGCGAAAGCGGGTGCGGCAAATCGGTCACTTCATTTTCAATCATGCGTTTGATTGAACCTCCGGGCAAAGTCTCTGGCGGCGAAGTTCTTTTGCACGGTCGGGATCTGCTAAAACTCTCTGAACGCGAAATGGAAGACGTCCGCGGCGGCGAGATGGCGATCATCTTTCAAGAACCCATGACGGCCCTGAATCCAGTTCTGACGATCGGCTACCAAATGATCGAACAGATTCAACGTCATATGAAAGTTTCTGCTTCCGAAGCGAAAGACCGCGCGGTCGAGATGCTAGCCCTGGTCGGAATCCCCGCGCCCGGAGATCGATTCGGCAATTACGCGCATCAGCTTTCTGGCGGCATGCGCCAACGGGCGATGATCGCGATGGCGCTTTCTTGCAATCCAAGTTTTCTGATTGCGGATGAGCCGACTACGGCCTTGGACGTAACCATCCAGGCCCAGATCCTAGAGCTCTTTCAGAACCTGCAAGAAAAACTGCACATGACCGTTCAGTTCATCACCCATGATCTCGGCGTGATCTCAGAAATTTCGGATAACGTGCTCGTAATGTACGGCGGACAGGGCTGCGAAAAGGCTTCGACCATCGAACTTTTCAATAATCCCCGTCACCCTTACACCGCGGCCTTGATTGAATCGCGACCTCGTTTGGGTCACCGCTCGAACCGACTCAAAACGATTGAAGGAAGCGTGCCCGCACCGATGGATTTACCACCTGGCTGCCCGTTCTTTAATCGCTGTCCCCGCGCCGTTGCCGAGTGCCCGACACTAAAACCCCCGATGCGCCAGATCGGGCCAAATCCGAATCACGAAGTCGCTTGTTTCAATCCTCTTTAAGGAGTCGCTCTTGAACGATATTCTTCTCGACGCTCGAAATATTAAAAAATATTTCCCAATTAAAAAGGGCCTGCTTCTTCGTACCGTTGGTCAAGTGAAGGCCGTCGACGACGTGACTTTGTCCGTCCGTCGCGGAGAAACTCTTGGTTTAGTTGGCGAAAGCGGTTGCGGAAAATCCACCCTAGGGCGCACGCTGATCCGTTTGTACGAACCAACCGAAGGCACTATCCAGTTAAACGGCGAAAACTTTTTAGAACTGTCAGGATCAGAGCTTCGTAAAAAGCGTAAAAATATTCAGATGATTTTCCAAGATCCCTACGCGGCCTTGGATCCACGAATGACCGTCGGCCAAATTATCGGACAACCTTTCGATATTCACAAAACCAAAACTTCGCGCGAAGCCGAAGTTCGCGTAAAAGAATTGCTCGAACTCGTTGGGCTGAAGGCGACGCATATCAATCGTTACCCGCACGAATTTTCCGGTGGCCAACGTCAGCGCATTTGCATCGCGCGCGCGATCGCTTTGGATCCAGAATTAATTATCTGCGATGAGCCCGTCAGCGCGCTCGACGTTTCGATTCAAGCGCAAATTTTGAATTTACTGAAGGACCTGCAAGACCGGTTGAAGCTTACGTACGTCTTTATTTCTCACGACTTGTCGGTCATCGAACACATCTGCGACCGCGTGGCTGTCATGTACCTCGGCAAAATTGTCGAGGTCGCGACGCGCGACGAACTTTTTGCGAATCCTCAGCATCCGTACACGCAAGCCTT
>JACMRP010000176.1 GCA_014376325.1 Pseudobdellovibrionaceae bacterium | reverse complement strand
TGAGCCATGAGGTCTCCTTCAAATTTTGAGAGAGGGTGTTTTAAAATATTTGATTGCTTTCAGGTGTTTATTCAATCTTAAATCATGGAATCAGACAAGTCCGAGTGAGGTGAGTCATCGCATTTATGTCATTGAAATTACAAGAGGTTGACGTCGCTTTCGATTCGCAAGTCGTCTTAAAAAACATTTCAGTGGAAGTTGCGAAGGGTGAAGTCTTGGTTTTAATGGGCCCGAGCGGACAAGGAAAAACCACTCTTTTAAAGGTCATGGCCGGGCTCATAACTCCGCGGAATGGCAAAGTATTTATCAACGACCTAGACTGGTCAACGCTCGGCAATAACGAACGTTTTTTAAACCTCAAAAAACTCGGAATGTTATTTCAGAAGAACGCTCTTTTTGATTCATTCACGTGCGGCGAGAACATTGCATTTCCACTGCGCGAGACTACGGACCTTTCGCCAGTCGAGATTCAATCGAAGGTCGATGAGTTCCTAGAAGCCGTCGGTATTTCCCACGCAAAAAATTTATATCCTGATGAAATAAGCGGCGGAATGCAAAAGCGTTTGGGCATCGCTAGAGCTTTGGCTCTGAACCCCGAGATCATTTTTTACGACGATCCCACCGCGGGATTAGATCCGATCACGTCGCGAAAAATCATCGAGCTCATCATCGACCTTCAGGAAAAAAATGATTCCACGGTCGTCGCAATCACGAATGACGTAAATCGCGCGTACCAACTTGCGGATCGAATCGGAATCGTTGTCGATCATGAACTGATCATCACGGGGACTCCGGAAGAAACTAAAAAACACAGAGACCCGCGCGTGCAGCAATTCATTAACGGCGCACTTCGTGGGCCTTTGACGGACAATCTCGTAAATTAAATAATTTCTGCCCACCAAATGCAAAAAACAGAATGCGGACTGAGAATTCCGACCTCAGTTTGTTATAACTAGAATCGCTATGCCCGCATCGGTAATCGCATGTGCCAACCAAGGAATAAAAAGTCCTCGTGATCGGATTCGAAGCCAACCCATCAGATAAGCGAAAATGAAGGCCAGAAAACACCCCACGACGCCCGAAGGAATGCCTCGAAAGTGAAGTATTCCGAAGGCGATTGCCTGCAGGAAATTAACAAACTCCATTCGACGGATTTTTTTCGAAAGCGCGTCAAAGACGAGGCCTCGATAAATAAACTCCTCCGCGTAGGCATTTAGAATAGCGAAAACAACGATAATTAAGATTCTAATCAGTAAAGAATAGTGCAGCACAAAACTTGGCCGATCACCTGGATCTTTCAATAAGTAGTACCAGAGTAAAACACCGGATATTGAAACCACCGCTGCTAACAAAGCGATTAAAATTTCTTTTTGCGAACAAAACTGCGGGAGCATTTCAAACATCTGATGGCGGCGCTTTGCCAGGTAAAACCCGAACGCTACCGTGACCGCGACATTGGGAATAGGCCAAGGCACAACAAAAACGATCGAAAATAGGGCTATAAGAAACAGTGTCACCGAAAGCCAGTGGGCGACTTTCCCAAACTTCATTTTAAAACTCACCAATACAAAAATAAAAAGGAGAGCAACTTGAACAGACTGGGCCTGCTCGCTTGCAATACTTAACGAGCTATAGAGGAGAATATTTAGAAGAGCGAATACTGATTCCACTGCAATCAAAGTGACATTTTTCATTGAAACTTGCAAATCGACAATAAAACTACTTAACTCAAAAATATGAATTTCCGAAAATACCTAGTTCCTTTTTGCTTCCTAATTTTTATAATTCTGATCGTCGTATTCTGGTCGCACCTCCCGAGAGGGGAGCGCAATCCAAATTACGGCTATTCTGACGATCGCGAAATGCTCGGAATTCCTTATGCATTCGATGTGCTTTCGAACATTGCCCTCGCAATTTTCGGGTTGTGGGGTCTTTTCAAATTGAAATTCATGACAAGGCTTTCCTACTTTAAACTTGCGGTGGCGCTCGGAATTATTTGGACTGCCGCGGGATCAACGTATTTCCACTTGGCCCCGTCGTTTGACCGCATATTTTGGGATCGGTTGCCTATGTCCGTGGTCTTCGGAACGATCATCGGATGGCTGATTACGGACGAAATTCATTTCAAGGCAGGAGTTTGCCGCAGCCGTCCTGCTTTCCGCAATGGGAGCCGTCACTCTGCTTCTTTGGCGGTTTGGTCTTAGCCTTACTTATGTGTCTTATCTTGAAAGGCGCTTACTCTAATAAAGGGTTTCTTGCGGCTTTCGGGCTGTACATCTTTGCAAAGTTCCTAGAGGCAAAAGACTTATCCATCTATTTATCCACAGGAGTCAGTGGCCATACTTTGAAACATCTGGTTGCGGCGTTGGCGATCGCGATATTGCTGAGGCTGCAGTAGAATCCGCAATCTCATAGCTTGCAATCAGCTAAAAATCTCTCCTAATATAAGCAAATGATTCAATTTAAGAATCTCGTGAAACGTTTTGGCGAAAGAACCGTGTTGAATGGACTCAGCCTCGACGTTAAAAAGGGCGAGATTTTATTTATTCTCGGCACTTCTGGCACCGGTAAATCCGTTTTGCTCAAAAATATCGTGGGCCTTATGCGCCCGGATGAAGGTCAGATTTGGATCGATGGCCAAGAAGTCAGCAAACTAACCGAAGAAGAGTACTTACCCGTTCGGAAGAAATGCGGAATGGTGTTTCAGCATCCAGCACTTTTCGATTCGCTGACGATTTTTGAAAATGTCGCTTTCGGTTTACGCCGTCACTTTGATCTGCCAGAAAGCGAAGTTCTGGAAAAAGTAAAAAACGCTCTCGCACTGGTGCATCTTCAGGGGCTCGAATACAAAATGCCCGCAGAAATTTCTTACGGAATGCAAAAGCGCGTAAGCCTAGCAAGAACCGTCGCTATAGAGCCGAAAATCTTGTTATTTGACGAACCAACGACGGGCTTAGATCCCATCACCACAAACGCCGTTAACCAACTGATTTTTGATTTGTCGCGAAGTCTTAAAACAACTTCGATGGTTGTTAGTCATGACATGCAGTGCGCACTTTCGATCGCGGATCGAATCGTGGTGTTGGATCAAGGCAAGATTGTGGCAGTCGGTACTCCAGAGGAAATGAAAGCTTCGGCAATTCCGTTGGTAAAAGACTTTATGGCAGAGGTCGTTGCGTGACGAAATTTGCAGACGAAATCGGCGGCAGTCTTTTATTCTTCCTAGAAATCATGAAAACGATGCTTTATCGGCCCTGCCGAAGGCGTCTGGTTTACGAACAGATCTGGCACGTAACCATTGAAAGCTTCGCGACGACCGCGATGGCCGGCTTTTTTGTTGGCGCAATTATGACCGTGCAATTCACGATGCAAATGAAAGAGTTCGGCGCCCTTGGGTATCTTGGGGGGCTGGCCACCAGTGCGACTTTCCGGGAAGTGGGACCACTGCTAATTGCGTTTATGCTGAGTGGTAAAATTGGCGCGTTTACATCTGCCGAATTAGGCACCATGCGGGTGACTGAGCAGATTGATGCCATTCGCTGCCTTGGTGCGAATCCTATGCAAGAAATCATTTTACCGCGCTTTTTAGGCATAATTATATCTAGTTTTTTCCTGCTTTTATTGGGCTTATTGATGTCTATTTTAGGGGGCATGTTCCTGGGATATTTCTTTGCTGGGGTAAATCCCGAAGAATACGTCAGGCATATTCCCACAATTATTTCGTTTCCGTCGATCGCGAATGGGCTTGTAAAATGCTTCGCATTCGGAGTTGTTTTAGCGACAGTTTGTACCCAAAAAGGTTATTACGCGACGGGCGGAGCCAAAGGCGTTGGACGTGCCGTCGTTTCTACGGCCGTTATAACGATGGTTTCAATTGTCGTTGTAGATTGGTTCACCAGCTTCGTCGGTGAAATTATCCTTCATTTGGTTCGGGGATTCTGATGGCAAAAACTGGAGTTAAAGTCATCCGTATCCGGGAAACGCTTCAGCAGTTGCATTTTGTCGCTAACGGCAGCGTAGGAATCATCGTTTTTTGTGTTTGTTTCGCCGCCATCGTTACGATTATTGAATCCTCGTTTCATATGAAGATGGTGATTCAAAATGATTCGATGGTGCCAGGTTTTGCGGCCATGTTGATATTGCGGGAGCTCGCAGTTGTGGTGACCGCATTGTTACTGACTTCAAGAGTCGGAGCAGGAATCGCCGCCGAAATCGGGACGATGAAAGTGACCGAGCAAATTGATGCGCTCAAAATGCTCGGCATACCACCAAGTACGTATCTGGTAATTCCGCGATTAATTGCATGCATCCTTGGCACGATGGCGCTGGTTATCGTTGCAAACATGGCCTGCCTTTTTAGCGCAATGGCGGTTAGCAATTCGTACCTAGGTTATTCCCCGGCGATTTTTATCACGGCGATGAAACGGTTTGTTCATTTTCAAGATTTGATCTTCGCGATCATTAAGGCCGCAGTTTTTGGCGCGGTCATTCCACTGATCAGCTGTTATTTTGGCTTTCGGTGTAAAGCCGGCGCCGAAGGTGTCGGAAGAGCAACCACGAACAGTGTTGTCGTTGGCTCAATTGCTATTATTGTACTGGATTTTGTTTTATCGTATGCTTTCAGTTACCTGTATTGATGGAGTGAACTATGAAAATTGAAACCAAAGTTGGTCTGCTAGCACTTGTCGCGATGGCACTTATCGTCGTCTTTGCTTACATGATGGGCCTAATCTCTCCGTTTTCAAACACCAAAGACCTGAATATTATGTACAATTACGCTGGCGGGATTGAAGAGGGTTCACCGGTTCGGGTCATGGGGATTAAAGTCGGCAAAGTAAAAAAAATCACTTTTGAACCCGGCTATAAAACTCCCAAAGGCGAAGAAGTAAAACTGCGTATCGAAATTTCGGTAGATAAAGCTGCATGGAGTACTGTCCGCAAAGACTCTAAGTTTTTTATTAACCTAGCAGGCGTTATCGGCGAAAAGTTTCTAGAAATTTCGCCGGGCGGCAACGAATCAGAGGAATTTTCGACAGGCGATTACGCCCGCGGCGAAGACCCCCCCCGAATCGATCAGTTGATTTCACAAAGCTACGGACTTGCCGGAAAAATCATAGAGCTTGTCGAAAAAAACGAGGGATCTGTCAGTAACGTAATAGCGCAGGTTGATAAACTGATGACTAACTTTAATAAGACGCTGGCGTTGTTGGACAAAACATCGAAAAACAAAGACATGGCGAGACTTCTTGATAATGCAGTAAAGATAAGCGATGACATGGCTTACCTGACCGGCGAGCTTCGAACGAAGAAGGCGGATGAAACTTTCGATTTAATCCATAAGCTTTTATTTCGTCTAGAGCCGCTCGATGGACCTGCAATTAAAAAGTTTTTCCAAACCGAAGGCGTCCGCGCCAGGGTATTTTAATATTAGGAGGATTTATGAAACACACACTCGCGATCGCTTTGGTCTTGTCACTTATGACGATTTCGTCGGCGAAGGCGCAATCTCAGGACTCCGAAGGAGCAGATTTTGGCTCTACAGCCGCATCAGTATTTAAAGTAGACGGAAATAATAACTATAAAGACAACCTAGCGTTGCGAGAAGCCCGTAAAATCGGCGTCGCGTTCGGGGTTGGCGGGACTTTAGGCCTTTACGGAATGAATATCGAAGTAAATTTTGAAGACGAGAACGCCGGATACGCTGGCTTCGGCGGCGGCGAAGGCTTCAGATCGTTTAATATCGGATGGAAACATACTTTCGAGGGCGATACGATCGCTCCGTATGCATCGACCGGATATTCGCGTTGGTATGATTCTAGCGATGGTGGGACCTACAAAAATTCTGCAATACTAGACCGGGTGCTCAGTAATTCTCAAAAAGAGTCGGGTCGTTTCGCGGCAGATTTCATTTCGGGAGCCTTGGGTTTGCAGTACACTCAGCTCGCCGGATACATGGCTGGCTCTTCCGTTTTTGCTGAAGTCGTACTTCTTGGTGAGTTAAATAGTTCTGTCTTGGTGCCAACAGGATCTGTTGGCGGAGCATATTATTTTTAAAAGCTGATCCGAATCTCGGACAAAATTTTATGCAGTCGAAGGGAGCTCAGCAAGAGCTCCTTTTTTTATTTTCAGCGATTTCTCCTCTGAAAAAAGTAATTCGGACATAAAAAAACCCACGTTTTGCAACGTGGGTTTCAAAGTACTGAGACAGTACTAAAAAAACTACTTCTTAGAAGCTTTTTTAGTAGCTTTCTTTTTAGTAGCTTTCTTTGCAGTTTTTTTAGTAGCTTTTTTAGCTGCTTTCTTTTTAGCCATTTGATCCTCCTAGGATGCATTCGTTGTTGTTGTTGTTAACTCCATTAACTTCTTAATCTAAGTCTTCCTAATTCGACTATCGCCGTCAATAAAAAAGTTCGGGGGCACCTTTTTTGCGACGATCAAAATATGAAGGGCGGTCCTCATGTTAGTTTCTTTCTTGCTCACGAGTATCGGATTTGCGTTCATTCACCGGATTCTCGGATCTTCTTTGCGCAAAATCGGTTTTCCGAATCTTCATGCGCGTGTTTTTATGTTTTTAGCGGCCTTGATGCTAATTTTCTTCATCATCATGGGTCCGCATCCGACATTGCTCTGGTTTTTCTTCGGCATGATTTTGATTTTAGTTAAGCAAATGCCCCAAGTATTTTCCGCTTACCAAGAATTCTTGATTCAAAAACACTTACTGCGGATGTTGGATCAACTGGTATTGGGTGTTCAATCCGGGCAATCGTTGCGCGCATCTTTGCAAACTATGGCGACAGGAGAATCAAGCCTGCTGCGGATTCCGCTGCAAAACTTTGTTCACGCAATCGCTTATGAAAACTCTCCGGCCAACCTTCGCTCGAACACTTTGCGTAAGCTTTTTGACGAAATGAGCCGAATCGAAAAATCTGACTCGAAGTGCGCCGAGCAGCTACGCGCAATGCGGAAGCAGCTGAAGACGGTAAAGGATTTCCGACGTAGGTCCGGACAAGTAACTATGCAAATCCGCATGCAAGCGGCAGTTTCCGCCATTCTTTATGTCGCGCTGTTGTTTTTTATGATCAGTCAGTTCGGTTTTAATGAAAATCGCCGGCTGATTTTAGCATCTGCGATATTATTCTTCGCGGGACTAGTGACAGTTTTTGTCATCGGAAGGAAAAACCAATGGAACACGTAGCCCCACCACTTAAACTCATCGCCGAAGTAAAACGTGCGATTGAATCTGGATCATCGGTGCGTAGCGGTGTTTTATCGTACGTACAAGCGTCTCGCGATGAATTCTCGAAAGATGTTTCGAAATGGCTATCGTGGCGGGAGCAGGGCTTTGAGAGCCATATGCTTGCAAAAAAACAGAGGTCCCAATACCGACGCACACTTTTGGACCTTTTAGAGCGTGGAATTCGCGGTGAAAGCATCTATCAGTATCTATTGCAGCTCGAAATCGAAACTATCGAGGCTTGCGACGACGAGATCAGCAGAAAAATCACAAAGCTTCCCTTTTTGTTGCTGGTCCGGCTGTTATTGATGCAGTTCCCTGCGTTTT
>JACMRP010000175.1 GCA_014376325.1 Pseudobdellovibrionaceae bacterium | reverse complement strand
AAATTTGGTGCGGCCGGAGGGATTCGAACCCCCGACTCCTTGGTTCGAAGCCAAGTACTCTATCCAGCTGAGCTACGGCCGCACGATAGATGTCATATCCATAACGCATCTTTTCTTCTCTGGGAAGAAACTATGCGGCGTGAGATCTACTCTTTAATGATCAATTCGTTGCTGATTTCGTTGCCTGGTTTGTGGGCGGTGACGCCTGGATCCAGTGGAAAATGAGTTTTTAGCAACTCCCCACTGCGGCGGATGGCGTCCTGAAAGCCCTTACTCCACTCCCCTTGATGCAGAAATTCAGAAAGTGGCTTCATTACTTCGGACCAGACTTGGGGTGATAGCTTTTTGGCAAGCCCTTCATCGGCTAATATCACGGCCCTGCGTTCCATCACCGAAATGAAAATCAGGACGGCACTTTGCCGGTGAGTTCGGTTTACGCGTTGAAGAAAAAACTCTAACTGGGCACGGCGTTCAACTTGCTCTATTTCGTCCGCGTTCGGAGTGAAAATCCTTTGCACTACCGGTAAATGCGCAAGGAACCAGGCCGCCGCGAACATCAATACCACAAACAGAATTTGCAAAGTCCAATGTTCATACAGAAAGGGCAAAGCGTCACCCAGGTACCAGCCGTTCAGACCCACGATTTCTAAACCTAAAAACAGAATCAAAAAACTGAGTGCTAAGACGACGGGGACGTGACGAACCGCCGAGCTACGCCGCACGATCATCGGGACGATGTCGCCGGTGGTCCCCGCTTCCGCGGTTTGCACGGCATCCGATATTTCTTTGATTTCATTGCCGTTCAAATACTTCTGAACCCAAGAGTGGGAATTCATTTTATTCATGATTGCATTCCACTTCTACCAAGAGCCCGAGGCTCCGCCTCCACTGAAACCGCCGCCGCCGCCGGACCAGCCGCCACCGCCGCCGCCTCCGAAACCTCCGCCACCAAATCCTCCACCGAAAAAGCCCCCGCCCCCTCGTAAAGAACTTCGTGGGGAGAAGCGGCCGATGAACAGCAGAAGAAGCAAAACCAAGATGATAACCCAACCCGGAATCGATTTGCGTTCGGCCTGCTGGGGCTGCGCTAAATTTTGATCGGCGTATTCTTTATCGACGACATAAATAACTTGGTACACGCCGGTCAGGACTCCGGCAGACATGTCCCTCGAGCGGAAGAGCGGTAGGATCGTATCGTCCACAATGCGGCGGGCGTAAGCATCCGGCAATGCACCTTCGAGTCCTTGCCCCACTTCGATGCGGACTTTCTTTTCGTTTGGCGCAACGAGAAGTAAAATTCCGTTGTCGCCTTTAGCAGAGCCTAACTTCCACTGGTCCGTGATTTTGATCGAAACATTTTCGATCGGCTCATCTTGCAGCGACTGCGTGATGTAAACCTGAATCTGCGCTTTACCGGCAGCATTGTAATTGCGAATCACGCTTTCGAGTTCACGCCGGTCTTGCGCACGCAGGATGCCGACTTCGTCCATGATCGGTCCCGTCAGCGCTGGAACTTTGAATTCCGCGCTGGCGATAGTGCCGATCAAAATAAGAAAACTGAAAACGTATTTGAACATATTAGAACGACACGGTTGGCGCTTTTTCGATCGCGGTTTTTTCGTCCGCGGCTACGTCCCACTGGGGCATCTTTTCATTTTTATAAAAAATCGAATTCATCCAGCTGGTTGGCGGCACGGTCACTAAGTTGTTAAATTCTTTAACGGCTTCGATGTAACGGTTGCGCGCAACGGTGACTCGGTTTTCGGTGCCTTCCAGTTGAGCTTGCAAGTCACGGAACTGGGTGTCTGCTTTTAGATTTGGGTACTGCTCAGACACGACCATCAGACGGCCGAGGGCTTGTGACAGACCACCTTGGGCAGCTTGAAACTCTTTTAATTTTTCGGCAGTCATCTTCGTTGGATCGATCGTGATTTGGCTCGCCTTCGCGCGCGCTTCGATCACGCCGGTCAAAGTCGCTTCTTCATGTTTTGCGTAGCCTTTAACAGTTTGCACAAGGTTTGGAATTAAATCGGCCCGACGTTTGTATTGATTCGTAATTTCGGCCATGGCCGCTTCGGTATTATTTTTGCTGGTTGGGATAGACTGAACTCCGCAACCGGTCAGAGCGACCGCAGTCAAAAACCCGATGAATAAGACGGACATGTTGTTTTTGATTTTCGATGAGAAATGATTAAAAAACGCAAAGCTTGTTTTCATTCTGTGAATCCTCCAGGGACGATGAAATGTGAACCTAATCTACTGAAAGTTCCCGTGACCCACAATGAAATCCGTGTAACGCTTAGGGGCATGAAAAGCCTTTCCACTGACTTCATTTTTGCGCAAAAACCGGCGGGTTATAACACCCATTCGCCGGACATTGGCAAGAAGGGCTTCGTCGAGGTTTTGGCTGAGAAAATGCACCAAGAGCTCTACGTGGTGCATCGTTTGGACAAAGAAACTTCTGGCGGAATCCTTTTCGCCAAGAGCAAAGCGGCGGCGGCCGATCTTGCCGCCCTTTTCGAAAAGCATTTGATCTATAAAAGATATTTATTTCTAACAGATCGTAAGAGCGCGTTGACGAATTTTGAATACGAATCTTTCATCGAAAAAGATAAGGGCCACTTCGTTAATCATGCGGACCGTGCGCCGAATTCAAAAACCAAATTCACGAAACTGCAGACTTTTAAAAAATACGATTTGTGGCAAGCAGAACCCGTGACCGGAAAATCCCACCAAATCCGACTGCACGCGGAAGCGAATAATATCCACGTTCTGGGCGATAAGTTTCATAATGGCAGCCCATTTTATAGACTGTGTTTGCACGCGGCCCAGTTGAAGTTTGATCTCCACGAAAATCACTTTGATTTCGCCGCCGACTTACCCGTATGGGTCAGCGAACTTGAGCGCGCCCCGGACACCGATCAAGAAGATCTTATGATTCTGGAAGCCTTCCAGAAACGTCAGTGGCTTTTGGATTTCCAATCGAAACCAGACGAATGTTTCCGGTTAAGCCATCAAGATATCGATTCTTACCGCGTCGATATGTTCGGAGATTGCCTCTGGGTTTATTGGTATCAAGAAAACGATCCCGCCGACAAAGATCTGCAACGTTTTCAGCGCATCGCCGATAAGTTTCAGAAAAAATTCTTTGTTCGCAAAATGCTCAATCGCGGTGAAGATCCGAATGCGCAATTGATTTGGCCCTCGGCCGGTGCCGAAAAGCGCTGGATCGCGCAAGAAAATGGCGTGAAATACGAATGCCGCTCCGACACGGGCTTATCCCCCGGCCTGTTTTTGGACCAGCGTGAAAACCGCCGTTGGGTGCGCGAAAACGCAAAAGATAAATGCGTCTTGAACCTTTTCAGCTATACCGGCGGCTTTAGCGTGAATGCCGCTTTGGGCGGCGCCAAAGAAGTCTCAACGGTGGACGTCAGCGCAAACTTCATGGAGTGGAGCAAAAAAAATTTCGAGGTCAATGGCTTTACCGTCGCGAAAGAGGGCGAACCGTTGCCGGAAAAACCGAAGCTCAGCTACAAATCACTGATGTCGGAAGAACCACAGGCGGCTCACTACGAATTTTGGATTCAGGACAGCATTTTATTTCTAAAGGGCACGGCCAAACGCAAACGCAAATTTGATTTAATTGTGTGCGATCCGCCGTCGTTCGGCAGATCTAAGAGCGGCACTTTTAGCATCAGCAAAAATTACGAAGACCTGCTGGTTCATTGTTTTTACTGTTTGGGCAAAGGCGGGCTGCTGATGTTCTGTACCAACTACGAAAAGTGGACGCAGGCAGAGCTGATCAAAAACGCCAGCCGTCTGAAGAGCCAATTT
>JACMRP010000174.1 GCA_014376325.1 Pseudobdellovibrionaceae bacterium | reverse complement strand
TTCTTACGCATTTCTTCGACGACGTACTTATCGCCGACACCGACTTTGATGACGGAAATGCCTTCTTCGTTCATTTTCTTTTCTAAACCGAAGTTGCTCATCTGGGTTGCTACCAACGTATTTTTCTTAAGTAGTCCCCGTTCCTTCATGTGCAAGGCGCAGATTGCAAGGATGTGGTCCCCGTTGATCACGTTGCCTTTTTCGTCGACCATGATGACCCGGTCGGCGTCACCATCTAGACTGATGCCGACGTCCGCGCGATACTGTACGACCGCTTCCGCTAATTTTGCAGGGTACAGTGCCCCCACTTTGTCGTTGATGTTAATCCCGTTCGGTTCATCGCCAAGCTGAATGACTTCGGCACCTAGTTCAGAGAACACTTGCGGTGCGACCTTATATGCGGCCCCGTGCGCCGTATCTAAAACGATACGGAGTCCGTCTAAAGTATTTT
Organism: Pseudobdellovibrionaceae bacterium; assembly: GCA_014376325.1. The sequence continues at coordinate 3,957 of JACMRP010000174.1, read as the reverse complement.
CTAATGGAAACGTGGATTTTACGTAAACGATGTATCTGCCCTGGGCATCGTCGATCCGCTTGGTGCGGCCGATTTCACGTGAATGCGGTAAGTACTTCGTTAGGTCCTCCGTCATGACCAAACGCTCGATTTCGCGCTCCATGTCTTCGGTGATTTTAAACCCATCAGGTCCAAAGACTTTGATGCCATTGTCTTGAAAGGCGTTGTGCGAAGCCGAAATGACGATGCCCGCGTCCGCCCGCATGGTGCGAGTCAGGTAACCGATTCCAGGAGTCGGGAGCGGACCGACAAGTTGCACGTGGACACCCATCGAATTTAAGCCCGAAGACAGCGCCTGCTCAATCATGTAACCAGAAAGCCGCGTGTCTTTGCCGATAACGACTTTGCGAATCGCAGAAGCACCGGGACGCGCTTGTTTGTGCAGCAAATACCCAATGGCTTGGCCAACTTTAAGAACGATATCAGGGATCATGGGAAATTGGTTTGCGGTTCCGCGGATGCCGTCGGTTCCGAACAGACGCGTCGTTTTATCAGACATCTATTTCTCCGTTTTGTTGGTCACTTCGGCCCGGATCACGTTCGGGCGTATGCCCAAGATCTTAACCCCCATGGGGACTTCGATTTTGTTGAGCGGTACGTCGACGTCAAGCACTCCGGCTTCACGATTTGAAATGTCGATTAGAATACTCGCGGACTGCGGATTGTCCATGAATTTTTTGAGCGCCGCCCGTGGGCCTGAAACTTTCACCCGGATGCTGTCCGCGGTTTGGGCAACCACCACCTGGTTTGGCGCCGTCTGCAGCTCAATATCAATTTTCTTACTGAGTACAAAATCTCTTCTGCCTAAAATTGTTAGCCACAGAATCAAACTGATAAATAGCGCCACAACTTTGTAACTGAAATTTTCGGTGATGTAGGAAGTCCAAGGCTTTCTGGTATTCACAGCGGAACCTCGCCTTGAGAGTAGGCTTTGTACTTAAGGCCGTAGCTTTCGTAGAGCTGTTTACGAATGTCGCCAAGCTCTGCGTTGGGAGTGAGATGTCCACCCTGAACGATGCCGATGGATTTGCTTTCTTCACTGACCACAAATACCAATGCGTCCGTTTCTTCGGTCAACCCGATCGCCGCGCGATGACGGGTGCCTAAATTTTTATCTAATGCCGGATTTTTACTGAGCGGTAAAAAACATCCTGCCGAATGAATCTTTGCTCCGCGGATCAGCAGTGCCCCGTCGTGCATTGGGCTTGTCGGCAAAAAGATGGAGCAAATTAATTCGGAAGACACTTTCGCGTCGATCTCGGTACCAAATTCGATGTGGTAATCGATCACGATTTCTTTTTCGATGACGATCAAAGCGCCGTAGCCCTTTTGTGCCGCCGCGATAATTCCCTTCGCAATCTCCTCGATGACGTGGGTCTCTTGCGCCGCCGTCGCATCCGTAAAAAACGGATTGCTACCGATATGCGCGAGGGCCCGCCGGATCTCTCCTTGGAACAAGATCACGACGATCACAAATAAATTAGAAAAGAATTTTTCAAGCAGCCAGTTGAAGGTAAAGAGCTCTAGCCAGATCGACAAGATGTACCCGATCGCAAGCACTCCGAGCCCGGACAACATCTGAATGGTCCCCGTGCGTTTGATCAGAACCAGGACACGATAGACCACCATCCAAACTAACATCATGTCTGCGATGTCTTGGATTCGGAGGTGGCCCGTGATAAATATTAAATTGTCGAGAAACTGTTGAAGCATCTTTTAAATATACAGCGCGCTATATCGTCACTGGACCAGAATTGCCAACCGGGTCACCGGCTGGTTTTTTCTCGTCCGGAGCGATCACGATGCCAGGAAGTCCACCGCCACCTTTTTTGTTCCGTCGAACCTTTTCGATTTCGCTGACGTCCGCACCGTTCACGAGCATCGCGACTTCATGGCCGTCGATCGTTTCGTGTTCCAGCAGCGCCAAGGTCAATCGCTCGAGGGCGTCCTTATTTTCAGTCAGAATTTTCAAAGCTTTTTTGTAACCTTCGTCAATGATGCGGAACACTTCGGCATCAATTTCTTCGGCTTTGCTCTCGGAGTAATTCTTTGTGCTGTGACCTTGGTTCATGCCCAAGAACACCGGGCCTTCACCTTTTTCGTAAGCGAGAGGACCGAGTTTTTCACTCATCCCCCATTCACAAACCATGCGTCGGGCAATCTGAGTTGCACGCTCGATGTCGTTCGCGGCTCCTGCGGTAAAGTCTTTGTATACAAGCTCTTCGGCAGCACGACCACCGAAGGCAAACGCGATCCAGTTTTCTGCCTGAGATTTTGAGAAGCTGACGGAATCTTTTTCCGGCAAAGTCTGAGTCAACCCGAGCGCCATTCCGCGAGGAATAATCGTCACTTTGTGAATCGGATCCAAGCCAGGAATTTTTACGCCAACCAACGTGTGACCGGCTTCATGGTAAGCCGTCATCTTTTTATCTTCTTCTGAAATAATCATCGATTTTCGCTCAGCACCCATCAGGACGCGGTCTTTGGCTCTTTCGAAGTCTTCGTGCTCAAGATATTTTTTATCGCTCCGGGCAGCGATCAACGCGGCTTCGTTCACAAGATTTTCTAAATCCGCACCAGAGAATCCAGGAGTTCCCCGCGCGATACGAGACGCCTCGACGTCAGGTCCAAGGGGCGTCTTCTTCATGTGAACCGCAAGAATTTGTTCGCGGCCTTTTAAGTCCGGCTTGTTCACGACAACGCGTCGGTCGAAACGACCTGGGCGTAGCAACGCCGGATCAAGAACGTCTGGACGATTGGTCGCGGCGATCAAGATCACGCCTTCATTGGCTTCGAAGCCGTCCATTTCAACCAACAACTGATTCAGAGTCTGTTCGCGTTCATCATGTCCGCCGCCCATACCGGCGCCACGGTGACGTCCGACGGCATCGATCTCATCGATGAAGATCAAGCACGGTGCATTCTTCTTACCTTGTTCAAATAAATCGCGCACGCGACTTGCGCCAACGCCCACGAACATTTCAACGAAGTCTGAACCAGAAATAGTAAAAAACGGAACGCCCGCTTCACCCGCAACCGCACGTGCAAGCAAAGTCTTACCGGTACCCGGAGAACCGACCAACAACACTCCTTTAGGAATGTGTCCACCAAGCTTGGTGTATTTTTTAGGATCCTTCAGGAAGCTAACGATCTCTTCGAGTTCTTCTTTGGCTTCGTCCACGCCGGCAACTTCTTTAAAGGTCACGCGGTTTTTATGCTCGGTCAGCATCCGCGCACGACTCTTACCGAAGGACATCGCCTTGCCGCCGCCCGCCTGAACTTGGCGCATGATAAAGAAAAACAATCCAACGATTAACAGTAACGGCAACCAGTTTACCAAGAACGACTGAAAGAAATTATTGGTGTCGGCGCGCTCGTAGTTCGGCGTGAGTCCGTTCGCGACGAAGAATTTATAACCCTCATCTTGCGTATTGCCGATAACGGTAAAGTGGGTTGAGCCACCGTATTTTTTTGCGAAGTCAGGTTTTACTTCACCCATGATTTCGCTGCTGTCTTGGTGAAAAGTCACGTTCGCGACTTCCCCCGCTTTGACTGCTTCGGTCAGCTTTGAAAAGTTAAAATCAACGATGGTTTTTTGATGTTTATTTTCGTACGCATGAAAAAAGAACACCGCCATGATGATCAGGAAGAACCAAAGTGCCAGAGTTTTTTGAGTCGACTTCATTCTTTCTCCTTCTTGAGAAATTTCTATAGTTTGAACTTAACATGGATAGGTCGAGGTCACAACCCGAGGAGGGCCCTCGATTTATTCCTGGACCCGTATTTGCTGCGCGTTAACAGACCACGTGAGGCCCGCAACTCGGAATGTGAATTCTTTTTGCGAATTGTCCAGGCGCTTTGTGACTTCTTCGAGCTGCGCTTGAGTGAAATCCTTTACTTTGAGGCTTAAAAGCCACT
>JACMRP010000173.1 GCA_014376325.1 Pseudobdellovibrionaceae bacterium | reverse complement strand
TATGGCGTCCGTCATTCGCTTAGAAAAAAATGAAAGAGTGTGGCGTGCGCTATTGAATTCAAACTTGCTTTCGAAATGGAAAGTCTACGAACCGATGGTCGCTGGACCTTTTTTGCTGGGTTTAGAGGTTGATAATTCGAATTTAGAAATTTTGATGACGTCGGCGGATCCTGAAGAGACGCTTCAAGCAATTTTGAAAGACCCGAAGTTTGTAAATGTTCGCTTTCAAAATACTTTGACGCCAGAAGGGCCCGCGGGCATCGCGCAGTTTGATTTTGAAAGCGTGCCTTTTGAAGTTCGAATTCAGACTTTTGCCTCTGTCCGGCAATCAGCGTACGTGCAGTTTTTATTGAAAGAGCGGGCGTTGAAGGACAGATATTAGTGAGGCGCCTGTGGGGGAGTGGTTCAAAATAGTTAGCGCGTACGCGCTCTGCTCTGGCAGGAGCATTTTTATGAAACAGGATAGAGACAAAATCCAAATCCTCCGCGCAGAATTCAGCGCGAGAAGCAGTCGCAATCCTTGATCCGAAGGATCATCAATCTTAGATCCGAAGGATCATCAATCTTAGATCCGAAGGATCATTACTCACTAACCTGTTGAATCATTTTGCATTCGTTCACGCCTTCGCGTCCTTCGGAGTCAGGCACTGAATGAAGCTGAGTGCGTGCGAGCCAGAACCCGAACTTAGATTCTTGCCATACGAAATAGTTTTTCCCTTTTTCGACTTTTATATCCAGGGTCGATTTATTCTCGGCTTCCGACATGATCGAGTGTTGGCCAGCGGGCACTTTTAAAACCAGGTAGGTTTTTCCCATAGTTCGTCCGACCATTTTTCCGTTGAGAGTAACATCCACTTTGATTTGATTTCCCAAAAACTCATTCCGGTATATGTAAATCTTCGCCATATCGGGACTTGTCTGAAAGGTTTTAGCTTCGCGGTCTTGTTCGAGTGATGCCATTGGAACGGACCGGCAACTGACGATGGTAAGGGAAGTAAGTAACGATAGGAAAAGATATTTAAGCATGTTGGCTCCTTCTTAAGTGAAACTCGATTCTTGAGATTACCAAGGTATGAGTCAACGGAAAGTGCGCCGTCAGTGCCGGTCTAGACCGGACCATTCTCTAGAAACTGACTAAGAAGACTCAATATTTACGCAAGAACTTCAACCCCGTGGCCGTATTGTCCGACACGACCTTGTTAGATAACCGGAGTCGGGAGTATTTGTGTCCAACATCATGAACGTTTTCAATCGATCCGCTATTGGGCTTATTTTTTTGATTCTTGGAATCGCCGGCTGCAGTTCAAGAGACTCTACGAACCTTTCAGGCACTGATCCCTCGACCAACATGGAGACCGCACCGACCCCGAGCCCCACGCCCACCGTATGGACTGCCTGCGCTTCAGAAAACGGGGTCTGCCTGTTTGACGGGACGGCCGACGTCCGTTACGGCTTGGACGGTGTTTACGTGACGAAGTCCGCGACGTTCGCGATCGGTTGTAACAATCGCGATTTTGGCAGCGATCCCGTTTCTGGTGTGGCGAAAGTTTGCGAATACGCAAACTTAGTACCGCAAACGCCTGTGGATGACGGCGGATGGACTTTGTGCGCGATGGAAAACCAGCACTGTGACTTTACGGGGCTTGCTGAAGTGCGGTACGGCTTCAACCATATTTATTTTATTCAGGATTTCACCAACGGTGTCGACTGCAACAATATTACTTTCGGTGATCCGCTGGTCGGCATCGGTAAGCAGTGTGAGTACCGACCGAAATAGTTCCGTTGACCTTTCGTCCTCCTCGGAGTGAACTCTGGACGCGGAGGCAGCAAATGAATACGGATATTTGGTGGTATGGATTTATTGCGGCGATGGTTCTGTTTCAGTTGACCGCGATTCCCGCGCTCATTTTAAAAAAAAACGATCTAGCGGATGTTCTTTGGGGACCGGCGTTTACGATCTCTGCTGCCATCGCGATTTACTTTGGTAATCCCCGGGGATTCAGTGATCTCAATTTGCATGCGCAAATTATATTCGCGTTGGTTTTTATTTGGTCGGCGAGACTATTTTACCACGTCGGACTCAGAAATCTAAGTCACCGCGAAGAAGATGTTCGTTACAATAACTGGCGCAAACAGTGGGGTTCCAATTGGGCGTGGAGATCTTACCTGCAAGTGTTTGTACTTCAGCCCTTGATTCTTTATCTTTTTTTGACGCCGGTCCTTTTAGTTATCTCATCGGAAGCGCAATCGATGGGATTTTTTGCGTGGATTGGGATCGCCGTTTGGGTTTTCGGATTTGTCATGGAATCCGTTGCGGACGAACAGCTTCGCCGGTTTAAATTGCAACCAACTAGCAAGGGCAAGTTGATGACGACGGGGCTGTGGAGCTGGTCGAGACATCCGAATTATTTTGGCGAAGTTGTTCAGTGGTGGGGCATTTGGCTCAGCGTAATTGAGCTGCCGTGGGGATGGCTAACTGTGCTATCACCCATCGGGGTGACGTTTTTGATTATGAAAGTTTCGGGCGTTTCGATGTTGGAAGAGCTTATGAAATCGCGACCCGGTTTCGAAGCTTACGCAAAACGGACGTCGGAGTTTTTTCCGCGTCCGCCACGAAATCAAAACTAATCTACATACAATTCACTAATTTCTAAAACAAAATCGACGGCTCGGTACAAAGATTATTCAGACGAACAAATTCAGCAGATATTCGCCGCATACCAGGCCGGGCATCAGCTGCGTAAATTTGATCGTGCTCCGGAGATGGATGCCGCCCGCAAGGGGTTATCCAGCGGCAGTGATGCGTACGCATTTTTGGAACTTGGTTTTTGTTAATTACCGGGCCCGTCACCCTGAACTCCGTGGTGGCCAGATATTGCAATCGGTTCTAAAAAATTTGGTTGCATCTTTTGCGGAATCGACCGCGAATTTTTCGGCCGCGCCGAAATCTTTGACGGCCGATAAGCTGAATGAAGATCTCATTCGCAATTTGACGAGTTCTTTTGCGCCTCAGTTGAAATTCATTGTGTTTCTATTCGAAATCTATATTCTTTGGCAAACTCTCTCATTGTAGGCACTGACTATGACCACGTACGATCCTTTTTTGGTCTCATTAGGTTGGAATGAATTTTTTCAGGCTAGCTTCGATCAACTTCAAGAGCCGGACATCCACCCAGCACGCATCATCGGTCAAGGTCGCGGGCACTACACCATCCAGTTCGCGCACGGAAATATCATTGACGCCGAAATCACGACGAAACTGCATGACGACAGCAAGCTAACGGATGATTTTCCGGCCGTTGGTGATTGGATCGCCTTTGCCCACGGGCACGGCAGCAAAAAAGCGAGCATTCATGCGGTACTGGATCGAAAATCCACGCTTCAGCGAAAACGTGCCGGCAATAAAAAAACTCAGAACCTTGTGACGAATGTTGAAACTCTTTTTATCGTGACGTCGATGACCGAAGATTTCGATTTACTTCGACTCGGCAGATACCTAGATATCGGTAAAGACTCTGGGGCGGTGTGCGCGTTCATTTTAACTAAAGCGGATCTCTGTGACAGGCCAGAGCATTTTGTCGGCGAGCTGGAAAAGAATTTCCCCGGTATTGCGGTGATCGCTATTTCTTCGTCCGAAACCGCATCTATGGATATTTTGAAACCTTATTTTTTGCCCGGCATGACTTCGGTTTTATTGGGATCATCGGGGGTCGGAAAATCGACACTGACTAATTATTTGCAAGGGGCGGGAACCCAAAAAACCGGCGGGCTTAGCGGCGAGCGCGGACGCCACACGACGACGGCCAGAAATATTATTTTCACCCGGTGGGGCGGACTGGTTATCGATACACCAGGAATGCAGGAAGTCCTTGCGCACGAAAGTACCGAAGATCTTGGCAGCAGTTACCCTGAAATCGAAGCGCTGATGTTGCAGTGTAAATTCACGAATTGTCGCCATCAGAATGACCCGGGATGTGCCGTGACTGCAGCGCTAAAAAACGGAAGCCTGGACGCTGATAGTTGGGCGAGATATCAAAAAGCGCTTAGCAAAAAAGCGGTTATTAAAAAGAAGTGGGAAAAATAACTTTACGTGAAATATCCATTGAATAACTTATTATGGATTGAAGAACTGCTGCCCGCCGAAATCGAAGCGGTGCCCAAACACGGCGGCATGGCGTACTACTTAGAAAACAAGCTTGTCTTGATCGTCGTCGAACGCGCCGGTCGTCTGCGGGACCACAAAGGAGTCACTTATCCTTTTGAGCTGTGGAACGGTTGCATTCTGCCGATTGAAAAAAAACGACAAAACGCATTTTACCTGAAACTTCCGTTACTTGAAAATCATCCGGTCAATAAAAACTGGCTCTACAGTCCATCGGATTCTGAAAACTTTGAAGATGACGTTAAGTTGTTCGTGCGGGAAGTTATCAAGCGAAACCCGCTTTTAGGACTTGAAGTTAAGTTTATGACTAGGCCAAAAGAGCAAGAGCCGGCAAAGAAAGTAAAAAAATCCCCGAACAAAGATGTTAAGGCAGATAAAAAGCGCGAAAACGCGCTGATCACTGCGATGTTAAATCGCAAGCGTACCTAATGCCAAAAAAAAGAGCCGTCGAAATCCATCCGACGGCTCCACAAACACGGCACCTTTTAGGAACGCCATATTTTAAAAACTAATTCGCTAAAGTGATCAAACACTTCGTTTCAGAAGAACAATCGATAACAACCTGAACGGTGCGACACGACTGGTTATCGCCGTACTTGGTCAGGCGATAACGGATGACGTCTTTTAGGTTTTCGGTTTTAGCCTGAGCAAGTTCGACTAAATCGTGAAAGTAGCTGAGTTCTTCTGCAGAAAAATTCAACTTTCGCGCAAGATCGATGGCGGCTTCCGAAGAGATGTTCCTTTTATCGTTCATCCTGAAGGTAAGTTCTGTAATCCATGTAGTGACCAATAAGTTCCATGCGGTCGATATAAACCGGCCCTTATGAGTGCGCAAGCTAATTGGGTCAAAGTGTAAGCCAGTAGATTACACTTGTTCCTAGAGCGCATCCCATTCAGCCCGGCGCAATTTTAGAAGCATCTGGTTTTGCCGTTGAAAAAATTCCTCGTATTTTGCGGAACCTTCGTACGAGGCCTGACGCTGAGGAAGCACTCGTTGAACCAAAATCTGGCTAGCTTCTGGTTGTTCGCGCAATATGGTAATAACCTCGTGAATGAATTCACTGAGCGGCATCGCGTTTGTATCTGCGGCCTGACGGTCGCCCATCAACCCCGTTCTTACGTAAGGGGGAACAAGCTCTTTGACTTCGACCGATGTCCCTTGCAATTGGAATCGGAGACTTTGAGTGTAAGAATGAATAGCCGCTTTGGTTGCGGAATAAGTCGGGGTCAAGGCTAACGGAACGTAGGCTAAGCCCGACGTAACGGTCATGAGCGTCGCGGATTTTTGGCGAAGTAAGTGCGGAAGTAGCGCGTTCGTTAAAAGAATGGGCCCAAGCAAATTTGTCGCTACCGTATCGCTGGCGGTTTTTGCGTTGTTGCCGCGGGCGAGTTTTTCGTTCAGCATAATACCCGCATTATGAATGACCACGTTCAGTCCTGGAAATTTTGTGATTGCGGAAGATGCTAATTCTTCAATGCCCGATGTGCTGGTCATATCGACCGTTAAAGTATGCAGACCCTTTAGTTGAGCCTCCTTCAGTTTTGCTTCGCTCCTTCCAGCGACAATCACTTTGTTGTCGAGGCGTTTGAATTCTTCCGCAAGCGCTAAACCAATGCCGGATCCGCCCCCGGTGATTAAGATTGTATTCCCACTTAAATGCATTTTCATTGTCCTTCGGTGAAGTGTTTCTCGTATGGATAAAACATAGTTTAAAAAAACGGGATCGTCAGGAACATTCATTGCCTACATCCAGAACGCTTCTCCTTTGTTAGATCAAAACGTCATTACCTCTGGACAGGCGAAGATGTTAGCGTCTCAAAAGTTAATAACTTTCACATCAGTTTCCGAGGGGAAAAATGAATACTGATAGGCTCCACAACGACGCCCCATAATACGGTCGCCGCGCAAAACATCTTGTCTGCTGGAAAAGTCTGTTTGCTGGCTTGTTAGTTTCGCTGCTCGCTTTAGGGAGACTATTGGGTCTGGGCTTTGCGCTCGGCGGAATGGGTCTCTCTGACGGTACCAACGCTCAAAATGCAGCCGTGTTCTCAGGAGTTTGGCTCGTTATCTCCGCAACATTGTCTTTGTTCATTGGCGGATACTTTGCCGTACGCATGAGCAAGTTCACGAATGATGTGGTTGCGGTTGGGCACGGTTTCGTGATCGCATCGCTTTTTGTATTGTTGATTTTAAATCAAGGCGCGTCCGTTGTTGGATGGCTGACTCACGCGGCAGCGGACGTTGCGGGCGGAACCGCGGCAATCGTTGGTGGGGGCATCGGTGCGGCTTCGCAAAGCAGCGTAGTTCGTGACATGGTCGAGGACTCGATTGCGGACTTGAATCTGAAAGACGCCCAAGTAGTAATCCCCGGCGCTGCGAGCCGATTGTTACGCGGCGATACGGATGGGGCAAAGGCATACTTAGCTCGTCAGAGCGGAAAGTCTGTTCAAGAAGTTAATGCGAAGATTGCTGAAATGAAAGCGCAGCTTGACTAAGCATTGGTGAAGGTCCGCGAAGCCACCGCAACGACAATGAAGGCCACCGGTTGCAGTTTATTTGTATTAACGACTCTGGGTGCGATTGCTGCCGGTATCGGGGGACTGTGGGCATCCATGGTCAATAACCGAAATCCATTAGCCGTAGAAAATGAGAAACTCGTTCCGATGAACAGAAATACCGGCGTAAAAGCGTAAGTCTACCAGTCCCAATTATTTATTGGCAAAGCGCAATCCCTTTGTTAAATCACCTTATGCCCCAAGAACCAATTTCCTACATTCAATTCCCAGGAAAAATTCATTTGATCACCTCGGACGAGCAATGCGCAGCGGTCCTTCAGCATTTAAATTCTACGAGGGAGCTTGGCTTCGATACCGAAACTCGACCCAGCTTTAAAAAAGGGGAGTGGTACGATGTAGCGCTCCTTCAGTTGGCGACCGACACTGACGCTTACTTGTTTCGCCTTCATCGTTTAAGTCAGTTTGAAATTTTCAAAAACATTCTAGAAAACGCGGAGATTCTAAAAGTTGGCGCCGCAGTTCGCGATGACTTGAAAGCGCTGCAAAAGCGTTTCGCATTTGTGCCGAAAAACGTGATCGAACTTCAGGATGTCGCCAAGGCGAAGAATCTAAAAAACATGGGTCTGAAGGGTATGGCCGAAGAAGTTCTGGGCCTTCCACTATCGAAGCGGGCGAAGATTACCAACTGGGAAGCACCGCACTTAACCGAAGCACAGCTTATGTACGCAGCAACCGACGCGTGGGTCGGCCTTCACCTGTATCGAAAAATCACCTCGTAGATTAATTCCCTGGACCATCTATGGTTTAAATTCCGTTGTTGCACGAGCTGAAACAATACTTCCGGACCAAAATGGAACAGTTACGGTTAAAGCTTACCGCCATTTTTCACGCCGTTATATTATTGACGAGTGTTGGACGGGGGAATCATGTTTCAATCGAAACTCAGGTATATGCTTGTCGTTGCGCTCGCTTTCGTCGGCGTCAACGCTTACGGCAAAACATTAACGGAAACCCGAATATATAAGCAATCGAAGTCGCGGACCTTTCGTGTCGCTCGCCGGCAAATCGGTTAGTACTTTGGACGATCAAAATCCGTTGAAAACACGCTAGCGGATTCGCAGATCTCGGGTCTGGCTGAATCTTTCGCGGTCGCGGAGTACGTATGCAAATCAACGGTACCGGAGTAGCGATTGGTTCTGCCGCGGTCAGTGGAACTTGTACTTCGGACGAAAGACTCAAAGAAGACATCAAGGACTACAACGGGGTCTAAAGGAATTGCTCGGAATCAAGTTACGTACGTACAAAATTAATGGTTTAGGTGAAATGCCAAAGACCGGCGAAGTGGCGGTCGGCGTGATCGCGCAAGAGGTCGAAAAAACCAATCTGGACTCAGTTAAAACGCGTATGATAAAAATGATACTGGGGGATAGGCAAGATTCCGAAATTAAAGTCGTCGATTATTCGAAATTTTCTTATATGCTGATCAATGCGGTCAAAGAGCTCTACGCGAAGTGGTTGGATCAACATAACGACTTGCAAAATCTAAAACCGTTGTCGAAAACAAGGATCAAGAAATCCAGACTTTGAAATCCGACAATCAGCGCATCAAACAATATCTTTGTCAAAAAGACCTTCAGTCGGCGCTCTGTCGATAAAAAAAGCCGAAATTGTATTTCGGCATAGGGAGACTATTTTCGTTTTTTAGTTAAATCGCACTTTAAGGTCAGAGTCAGGTTTTCGCCAAAATTCATAATCTGAATCTGCGAAGAATTCTGATTTAATTTTGCATACGCCGCGATCATCGTTGATACGGTGTTGGTGCGCAAGTCTCTGATTCCTAAATTACACACTTCCGGTCCGCAAGAACCATCAAAAGAATAGTTTCCTAGAGTGACCGTTTTTTTGAAGTAAGCATGAGCGACCTTCTGTCCGTCATCGACGCGGTAAAACACTTCCATCTTTTGTGCGGTGTAACCCTGTCCGTCATTGCCGACGTTGTGTACGGCCAAACAATCAACTGTGGATCCATCACTGAACGAGGTTGCGGGCTGCGGCGTCGCGTTCGCGGTCATAGAAAAAAGATTAAGGGCTAGGAGGGCTTTTGCTATCTTCATAAAATCTCCGTTTTAATATTTATTTATGTTTTTAAGTTTAGTTTTCGAAACTCGAGGTAAAATCGTCTTACGTTCAAATCGTGCGGATCGCAATCGGTCAATGTCAGTCTGCAAGTATTTCTATATATAGCGATTGTTCTGAGGACCCCGGACGTCCACAATGAAGTGGCATATCGCTTGCTTATTTTTATTCCTATGATCGCGGTCCGCGTTCGTAAACAACGAGCGACTCCCCACGATAAAATTTCCGAATACTTGCAATGGTAGGGGAGACTAAATTACAGTTTAACGGGGCAAAATGACCAACGCACGCATTTGCAGAGAGGTATCACTTATGAACGAAATCGAACAAGAAGGAGAACATTCGGGGCTTTTCGTCGTGGGGATTGCCGGATCGGCTGGGGGGTTTCTGCGATGATCGAGCTTTTAAAAAATGCGGTAACGAATTTAAAGGGCTTTGAAATTAAAGTCGGAATCGAGATTGAGCACGGCTGCGTCTACACGATCGCTACCGGCGACGCCGATTTTATTTTGCCGCCGACAGACATGGGTCACGAAGTTTCACTTGTCAGCTGGGCAATCCAGTGAAGAAGTCGATTGATAACAACATTGAAACTGTCCACCGGATGCGCCGTGAAGCAGATGATCGTCGAAGACTGGACCAAAAATTTGTCGACAGTTTTGCATCGTTTGCGGGGAGTCCGCTTTCTTTGTATGCGCACGTTGTGTTTTATGGAGTTTGCTTGATGTTCACCCGCTCGCTTTCGGAGATCGGGATGATCGCTTCTTTGGAAGCCATCGTGCTAGCGGTCTTCGTTCTAATAAATCAAAAAAGGCTCAATCAATTGGAAAGGCGGGATGCGGATCTGCATCTGCAGACAAGTTTACTCATAGAAGCGGAAGTGACCGAGCTTGCAAGGGCGATCGATTTAATTCTGAAACATCATAAGATTGATTCTAAAGATCAGTCTGATTTAGACGAAGCAAAAGCCGATATCGTGCCTTCCGAAGTTTTACAAAAAATTTCGGATCAAGAAGCTTCCGAGCCGACTGCTTACACTAAAGGTTAATCTGGAATGTGTGACCGAAACTCCACTTGAAGAATCGCTTACTTAGTTTTAATTGTGTGTCCGAATCAAAAAACCACTCATGGAGGAATCATGAAAAGCGTCCTGACAATTTTATCTTTCATCGTTTTAGCAACAACCGCAAACGCGGCGGATATCGGCAGCGGTCCACTGACCGAAAACTCTCCGGCAGACTACAACATCCGTTTTCACCCGATCCCGTTATTGGTGGGTGCCGCATCGATCAACATGGATTTTAAAATTGGTTCCAACTGGACCGTCGGTCCTGAACTCACCTACTGGAATATTAGCGTTACGAACACCGGTAATAACGCAGGTAAAATTGACGTAAATTATTCTTCTGCTGGTTTGCGCGCCAACTGGTTTAAAAACGGAACCTACACGGACGGTTTTTACGTGGGACCCTTTGCACGTTACGGAAGCACAAAGATCAACACTGTCGGTAGCAGCACGGTCACCGGAGACGCTTCCGGCACTTCTGTGGGCAGTCTATTTGGTTACGGCTGGTTCTGGAGAAGCTTTAACATGATGCTCGGTGGCGGCTTTGCCGTAGCATCGGGGCAATCGACGTTGGTCAACGCCGACTCTGCAGGAAACCGCACGGAAATTCCTAATAAGGGCGCAGGCCCTGCTGGCGAGTATTCGTTGGGTTGGACGTTCTAATTCATCCATTCTAGCTTGAGCTTTCTTCGCGAGCGTAAGATAGTTGAAGAAAATAAGCTAAAACGGGTGATTATTTATGACGACGGAAGACTGGGAAATGGCAAGTTACGTGGTGACCGTATTCGGTTTTCCGCTGGCAATTTTGGCTTATTTTTTCGAGCAAAGAAAAGAACGTCAGAACGAAGAAGAAGAAATTTATCAGAAGCTCTCCGATGAATACGCCGACTTTTCTAAAGTGCTTTTAGAAAACGCGGATCTGCGACTGATGTCGGAAGAAATCCCAGACAACATGCTTTCGGAAGAGCAAATCGAAAGAAAAACGGTCATTTTTGATATTCTAATTTCGTTGTTTGAGCGTGCTTACATTTTGGTCTACGAAGACGATATGTCTAATCAGACGTTCAGGTTATGGAAGTCATGGGACGATTACATTCGGGTGTGGTGTCGAAGAGAAGATTTTAGATTAGCGCTTCCCGCGTTGTTAGAAGGCGAAGATCCCGCTTTCGTGGGTTTCATGAAACGCGTTGCCAAAGAAAGCGATGGCAAACATTTGCCAAAAAGAAGCGCGATCAATACTTAAATGCTTAAAATGTTTACGTCCGCATCGTGCTCACTCATGCGTTGTCGAAAGCCGCTTTCAATTTTTTGATATCGAGCTTTTTCATTTTCCACATCTCTGTCATCATGGCTTCTTTTTTTGCTTTGTTCTTGGTCGTGTTCCACTTGTCGAAGTCGGCAGGGGTGATTTGCCAGCGAACGC
>JACMRP010000172.1 GCA_014376325.1 Pseudobdellovibrionaceae bacterium | reverse complement strand
TGCGGGCAATCTGGACAAGAAAAAATCAAATATCGTGATTCATTGTCACGGCGAAGTGGTCGACTGGGTTTACGAGATGGAAGGCGAAAGCCTCGAATTCATCGAGAAAAAAATCGGCCGCTCAATCGCGTTCAAAATTGAGCCAAATTACCATATAGAACAGTACGAGATCTTTTTCGTCTAGACCTCTGTCCGGGGACTTCACAACCCCTCTATAATTCCGATAAATGGTCGTGGTCCAAAACCTGATCGCCATTCTATTTTTAGTCCTCTTTGCGTTGCCGGCACACGCCGATCGTTGGTGCGTGACGAAAAAAAATTGAATGCGTTCGGTGAACTGCTTCAAATCGCCGCAAACTCCTGCGAGTCCGTAAAAACATCGGCAGAGTGCAAAGCGGTCTACCGAAGAATAGAGACTGAAGGCGGCAAGGCTGGAGAGGTCGGTCTACGTTGTGAACAGAAACAGATCTTCGAAGACACACTCTTTTTCAGCTTTCAAGTGACGATAGGGTGCGCTCAGGGCGGAGCTCAATTGGTGAAAGAAACTCTAGCTGGTTTTTATGATCTGGCGATCGGCACGATAAAAACCATCGGTGAAACCGCGGCGATGGTTAAGCTCACTCAAGAAAAAGAAGCCGAAGAAAACGCGATTTGCGACAGGAGCGCCGCGAACAAACGCGCACTCTTCACCGACTACAACAATTCGGTTCCAAAACTGCTTCGCATTCCGCCAGAAGAATTTCCTAAGGATGCGGCGTTTGCAAATGTCGACTGCAGCCGTCTGAAAGTAAGCTTAGCGTCGGCGCAGCGACAAAAATCGATGAAGGCGCTGGATCAAGTACGAACTCGCTTTGCCGATCCCAATGCTAAATTTACAGGTGATGAACTCGAGTACACCGAATGGCTAAAAAAAATGAGACCTAAATCGGGTCAAGCCCCCGACATCTTAAAATGTGCTCAAGAATATTTAAAAGAAATCGGCATCAATTTTAAGTGTTACAACAACGAGCAAAGAGCGGCCATGATCTGCGAAGCCATCGCCGGAGTCGCCGGTGGCGTTGCCGCAAAAGCCGCTTCTGCCACGCGCATTGCGAAAATCGCAAAACTAGAAAAAACTGTCGACGCTTATTTGCGTGAGGCTAACGCCGCTAAACGAACCGAGCGTGGTATTTCTGGCAAGATAACGAGCGAAGCGGATCGTGATAAAGTTCTGGCTTTGGCTTCCAACCTGTCCCCGGCAGAACGTGTCAGCGCTTTCGAAAGAATCACCGGAAAGACGATGACGACCGGCGAAAAGCAGCAATATCTTAAAATTCATAAAGGCGGCGAAGAGCGCGGCTTCGGCAAGTATACTGATGAAGACATCTCCGAAAAACTCCGCCTCAGCCAAGAAATAAATAAGGAGACTGGCAAGCCATTTTTTACGATGGAAGAAACAAAAATTTCGATGCGCAACGGCCTGACCGGCGCGTACTCAAATGAAAACTTGCCTCTCCCGAAGCCGGGTTCGAACCCAACTACGGATGGATATAAAGCAAAAGCGAATAACAGCGATTAATCTCAAGACCATAGAGTTTATGCGGACTCCCTTGCCGGTGATGCAACGAAAGGAGAAGGAAAATTTAAAGAAGCGGAATGCGCCTACAAGAACGCCTACCAATTTTATTTAAATGAACAAAAAGTGAATCGAACTGACGCAAAAACCGCGCAGGCAACTTTAAAAGACTTGTCTCAATCGAAGCTAGAAGAAATCGAAAATTTTGCGGCTAAATCTGGGAACACTCAACAACTCGGCGAAGTAACCAAAGCAAAATAGAACCTCATCGAAAAAGACATCAATAAAGAATACGCCAACAAGCCTGGCGGTTCACAGGCAGTCTTCGGCCAAGCTCAACAACAGTCCACAGAACTCCAAGTTCAGTCCGGAAGCAAAAACCCAATCATCAAAAAAGCGGCGGAAGCAAAACTGAAGGCGCTAAAGCTCCTTTATTCAAATCTGTAATTCCTAAATCCCCGATATTACTCACTTTCGATAAATTCAGTGAGCTTACAAAACTCGTTGCGTTCAATCGTGCAGCACGCTATTCTCTCCAACTCCCCGCGATCTGCTTAAATAATAAGATCTAATCAGTTGACAAAGACTGGTGCACGATGGCATTCAAGCAAGGCTTATTTCGGGTAGCTGGAGGTTATTTATGTACGCAATTATTCGTACCGGCGGAAAACAGTATAAAGTTCAAGCTGGTGATATTCTTCAAGTTGATAAACTTGATCAAGATCTTGGAAAAGAATTTAACATCGGTGAAGTATTGATGCTTGGCGGAGAGTCCGCTTTAATCGGTCAACCTCTAGTTAAAAATGCATCAGTTACTTGTGTTGTTACAAAACAAGCAAGAACACGCAAAAAAATCGTTTTCAAAAAGAAACGTCGTCAAGGCTATCGTAAGTTTGCAACTCACAAGCAAGACTTTACGGAACTTTTCATCAAAGCAATCACGACTCCAGACGGAAAAGTGACGAAAGCAGAATCGCAACCAGTCGTTAAAGACATGGCAGCAATCCGCATTCAGCGCGTTGTTGATGCTCAAGCAGCTCGTAAAGAGCGCGCTCAAGCAGCGGTCGGTGGCGGCAACGCTAGCGAAACTTTGAAGCAAGAAGCTAAGAAGACAACTGCAAAGAAAAAAGTCGCTAAAAAAGCAACTGCGAAAAAAGCCTCGTCTAAAAAACCAGCAAGCAAAACTGGCGCGAAGAAAAAAGCAGCAAAGAAAACTGGCAAAAAAGCATAACTTTTAAATTAGTTAAAACGGAGTAGGTCATGGCAAGTAAGAAGGCCGGCGGTAGTACAAAGAATGGTCGCGATTCACAGAGTAAACGACTTGGTGTTAAACGCTTCGGTGGTGAACATGTTCTTCCAGGAACAATCATCGTTCGTCAGCGCGGAACTCAGTTCCACGTCGGTAACAACGTTAAAATCGGTCGTGACCACACAATCTACGCAATCATCGATGGACACGTAAAGTTTGAGCGTTACTCAAAAGAGCGTTTCAAAATCAGCGTTTACCCAAAAACTGCGTAATTGATTCAAGTCGTTAGTTAGGTTTGTACAAACAAAACTAATTCCTTTACTAAAAGAGGGGCCGATTGTCGGTCCCTTTTTGCATTTTCGCCCTCTCCAATTTCGGGCGCGGTAAGTTCCAATATGAAGTTTATAGATGAAGTTAAAATCATAGTTTCCTCGGGCCACGGTGGCGCCGGTTCTGTTAGCTTTCGTCGAGAAGCTATGACTCCGCGGGGCGGCCCAGACGGCGGCGATGGCGGCAAAGGCGGGGATTTAATTTTCCGTTCTTCGAAGCATTTAAATTCTCTGATGGACCTCAGAAACAATCGCAAGTACCCCGCGCAGAACGGTCAGCCCGGTGCGGGATCGAACTGCTCCGGCATGCACGGCGAGGACATGATCATCGTCGTTCCTGAAGGCACTTTAATTCGTAATCTTGAAGGCGAAGTCTTAATTGATATGACGGGCGTCAAGGAACACGTTCTGCTAAAAGGCGGACGTGGCGGCAAAGGGAATACCTTCTTTAAAAACAGCGTGAATCAAGCTCCGGAGCACGCACAACCTGGCGAGCCAGGCGACCAAGTAGAAGTAAAATTAGAACTTAAACTCATTGCGGACATCGGAATTATCGGATTTCCGAACGCAGGCAAGTCGACGTTGATATCTCGAATCTCTGCGGCTAAGCCAAAAATTGCGGACTATCCGTTCACAACGCTAACTCCTAATTTGGGAGTCGTTAAGGCAGCGGACTTTAAATCATTCGTCGTTGCAGACATTCCAGGTCTGGTTAAGGGCGCGCATAAAGGCGTCGGGCTCGGAATCCAGTTCTTGAAACACATTGAACGCACGCGATTTTTTATTCATCTAGTCGACGCATCCGGAATGTCCGGTCGCGATCCGATCAAGGATTACGAAGAAATTAACGAAGAACTTAAAATGTACGACGAAAACAGTCGCGAAAAAGAAGGCTTCTTCTCTCTTGCAGATCGTCCGCAATTTGTCGTGCTTAATAAAATCGATACCTTAACGCCTGAAGATCTTTTGAAGTTGAAGAATACTTTTAAAAAGAAAACTGGCATTGAGCCCTTGGCAATATCTGCCGTCACGGGCAAGAACATCAAAGAGCTCGTCTTTGATTTAACTCGCAAAGTATTTGAAGAGGTCGAAGCATGAGAGTCGGTATATTCGGTGGGAGTTTCAACCCACCCCACATGGGTCACATCAACAGCCTTTTAACAGTACAGAAAAAGGCCGGCCTAGATAAGGTTCACGTTGTTCCAGCGGCACAAAGTCCATTAAAAATGGCCGTCGAAGGTGCCACCGCAGAACAGCGCTACGAACTCGTTAAGCAAGCGCTGAACGGTTACGGCAAACAGTTTGTGGTCGATGATCAAGAAATCAAACGTGGCGGTCTAAGTTACACGATCGACACGATCATGAACATGCGTAAACAGGTTGAAGCCGAAGATCTTTATTTGATTATCGGAGCCGATCAGTTCGAAGACTTCAGTCAGTGGAAAGAGTTCCAAAAGATTTTGACCGAAGCAAACTTGATCGTGACG
Organism: Pseudobdellovibrionaceae bacterium; assembly: GCA_014376325.1. The sequence goes on along the minus strand of JACMRP010000172.1, from coordinate 2,916 downwards.
ACCCGTCCGGGTTGGGATATTCCGGCGGAGGCAGATGAGCTTCCTGAATACTTAAAGTCATTGGTCGCTGAATACGATTTCAATTTTATTGAATTGAAAACGGGACGTAACGTTCAGTTTATTCGTCTAGACGACATCGAAGTTTCTGCAAGTGAAGTGCGTAAGCTTTTGCGAACCGGCCGTCCGGTTGAAAAGTTGTTGCCGCTATCTGTTGAGTCCTACGTTAAAGAGCATAAAATGTACCGCCCCATCGGCGATAAAATTGGTGATTTTGCGAAATTCACCGCGTTTTGCGGTGATGTGCTTTTTTCTAAGAAGGCCATTCAGGTTCGCGGATTTGACCTAACAAATATGTCTGCGGTTTCTGAATACACAGTCGTAGCATCCGGAACAAGCACTCGGCATGCGACCTCGCTTGCGGAAAACGTCGTGTCGCTTGTTAAAGAGCAGTACAACGTACTTCCACAAAGCATTGAAGGTACTGACGAAGGCCGCTGGGTCGTCGTTGATTACGGCTCGCTGATCGTTCACATTTTTTATGATTTCGTTCGCCAAGAATATTCTTTAGAGAAGCTTTGGACGGAAGGTAAAGATATGAGTCTGAAAGACCCTTACGTAAAGTAATATGAAATTTGTCCTGTACAATCTTGCTACCGCAAAAGAGCCTTGGGCTGAAGAAGCTGCAAGATTGTACACGCAAAAAATCTCGCATTTCACAGCCTTCGAGATTCAAAATCTAAAGTCTAAAAAATCAGCTCGAGAAGACTCTGCCGTTAAAAAAAAGGAAGAGTCTGATTTAATTCTGTCTTCGTTGACCACCGACGATTACGTCGTCTTATTTGACGAACGCGGAAAAAGTTTTAACTCCATCGAGTTTTCGAAAAAAATGGATGGAATTTTATCGAGCTCTAAGAAAAGGGCCATATTCATCATCGGCGGTGCATACGGCGTTTCGGATGAGGTCCGCGCCAGAGCTCAACTCGTCGTCAGCTTATCCCCAATGGTTATGAATCACATCTTGGCCCAGACCGTGGCGCTCGAACAAATATATCGCGCATTTACCATTTTAAAAAATCTTCCGTACCATAATTCGTAAATTAGTAGACGTCCTCCTGGTCTAAACTTTGCTAAATTTTTAGGGATGAAAATAGATAGAAGTATTTTATGGCTTGGGCTGAACGGATGTTTATTTTGCGGATCCTATTTTCCGCATGACGGAGGACTTTGCCGAAAGTGTTCGGAAAGCCTTTGGCAGTGGTGCTCCGAGGACGAACTCTTTCAGCAAAATGTTTTCAAGCTTGAGGTCGCATCTTTGTTCGAGTGGGTGCCAGGAATGCAGGATGTGCTTTCACGACTAGTGCGGGCGCTGAAGGGTGAAAGCCGCGAGGATCTCTGGAAATTCTATGCCGAGGAGTTCTGGAGACGATACTTAGTTTCCAGTAAATCACGCAGGAGGCCGCCTTTTGTGTTTGTGCCGAGCCCTTCACGCAACGGAGAGCGTGATCATGCTATTCAACTCGCCAATTCTATCGCTGAGCTAACGGGCGCGACGGTGTATCCTTGTTTAGTGCGAGTAAACCAAAGTACGGAACAGAAAAATAAAAGCCGTAAACAGCGCTTTGGCGTTAGTTTCGCGTTCGCTGAAAATATTACAGCGCGTGATTTTCAGACTGAAACTGAAGGCAAACGGGTGATTTTCGTCGATGATGTACTGACTACGGGTGCAACGGCCCTTTCCGCGTGGAAAACTATGGGGAAGCCTAAAGATTTTGCAGTCTGGACCCTTGTTCAGAGGAGCCTCTCTTGCGGTGAGTCCCGAGATTTGCTATAAGGGACGGATGATTCTTCGCCTGTTACCGCTCTTTGCACTGTTGATGGCGCTCGTTCCAAACCTTGGTTTGGCCCAAGTAAAATCCAAAACCGAACTGAAATCTTCGTCGGCCGTTCGCGTGCTCAAAGAGATCGGCAAAAAATATCGGAATACAAACTTAGTAAAAATCGAAACTAATAAAAAAGTGACTTCCGAATTGATGGGCAAAACAACGGAGTATAAGGGCACGATTTATCTTTCGAAGGGAAAGTTTCGTTGGGAAAATGATACGCCTGAACAAAGTTTGCTGATGTTTGATGGCAAAACAATCTGGAATGTTCAATACCCGCCAAAAGACCTTGGTGGCCCGGTTCAAGTTGCCCGTGCCAAGCTCGATAAAAACACGAAATCACAAATTTTGATTTCGACCTTAATTGGCAAAGAGCCCATCGATAAAAACTTCGAGGTGCTGAGCGAAAAGACCGAACAAGCGGTTGTCGTTATAGAGCTAAAACCACTTTCTAGCGATTTGCGCGTAAAGCAACTGACTCTGGAACTTGAACCAACTTCGAAGTGGATACTGAAGATTTCATACAAAGATGACGTTGATAATCTGACCGTCATCGAAATGAAAAAGACCGAGTTCATCAAAAAAGAAAATAAATCGCTGTTCAAGTACGAAATCCCTAAAGACGCCCAGGTGACCAATTTATGAATCAAGAAATCCAGCAGCCGACAAAAAAAGTTCACTTTATCAGCCTTGGTTGCCCTAAAAACTTAGTGGACAGCGAAATCATGGCGGGCACCCTTTTAAAAGAAGGATATGAAGTTGTTGGCGATCATAACGATGCCGACACCGTTATCGTGAACACCTGCGGATTTATTGAAGACTCTAAGAAAGAGTCTATCCAGAAAATCCTAGAGATGGCGGAACTTAAAAAATCCGGTCAACTTAAAAAGGTCGTCGTCGCGGGTTGTTTAACTCAGCGATATAAAGACGATCTAGTCAGCGGCTTGCCAGAAGCGGACTTGTTTGTCGGTTCCGGCGAATTCCAAAATATTGCGAAGATCTTGAAAAGCTCAGACGGTGGCGACAAGAAAAAGAC
>JACMRP010000001.1 GCA_014376325.1 Pseudobdellovibrionaceae bacterium | reverse complement strand
TTGGTTCCGATGCTCAGGCAGGATCGCGCTGTTCCGCATATAAAACGTTTCAACGTTGTACTGATCGCCAGTGAACCAACCGCAAAACTCTTCGCCTTTGTAGATGCAAATATTGAAACTGATCATCTGCTGCATATTTTTGTGCAGATTTTTGATCCCGGCGCGCTCCGCATCGGACAATATTTTTGCCGTATCGAGCGTCGTGCTGTTTTCTAAAAATATCTTTTCGCCCCATTCATGCCAGAGCTTACTAAATTCTTCTTGAGGCAATTCCACAAATCGATAACCGGTCGGTAATGTAGGAGTCATAACCTAAGTTAGCGCGACCTAACGACACGCGCAAGCGCTGCGCCGACGCATGGTGACCTTAGACTTAATTCACTTTCGTGACTCGTGCTTGGCCGATGAGTTCAAATTTTCCGTCTTTTTTCTTTTCGTAATAATTCCCGCCCCAAACACTACTATCATTCCCGAGCGGATAGAGTTGCACGTAGCCATCGTCGCCATAGACATTTATGATCATCGCGCGACTGCCAGAGGGTTTCATAAAATCCTTCAGCGAACCGGGACCAAATCGCGTGCGGCTTAACTGCTTGCCGTCCGCTTTATCCGAAATCAAAATATAACCAGAGCCTTCAACTTTTAAAGAATTCGAAAGTACTACTTCCCATTCCAAGTTCCAGTCACTCTTGTGAATATCGTGTTTAATAAATTTAATTTCGCCGACAAAACGACCCTCGATCAGGGCCGCTTCCCGAGGTCGCAATCCCCGGCTGCCAGAGACCACCCCCGGAATATCTGGAATCGATAGTTTCAATATCGAAGCGAAAGCACTTTGGTCATCCTGCAATCTTGAGACGGAACTTTCGTGGTTTTGCCACTGAGAGTTTACACCAACTGAGGACGCCGCGCCATCCGGGGTCGGCGTAGACACCGGCGATCGCGCCGCCGGAGGCTGACCCCGTCCAATTTCCGCAGCGACTTCGTTAGCAACTTTATTCACTTCGGCTGGAGGTGCGGGTCTATAGGCAAGACGTGATCCCAAATCGGCCAGGAACAAGACGACGATCTTACCCAGAATCTCATCGGCCTTCTGATAACGTTCTTCCAGCGTTTTTAATTTCTGGTACTCTTCGAAATCTTTGCGGGTCAGCGCGATCAAATCTTCTTTGACCCGCGTCTCGACATTGGAAGCATCTTCGGCCGCATTCAAAGGATGTGTTTGCCCCATTTTAAAGGAACCAATCCCAACCAAGACGACTAAAAGAAAAACCAAAAAGTATTTCATGTCGAAATGTTATCACCGAAAACACAACGGTCAACATCACGCGCAAGCGAAGCGCCGGCGCATCGCAATTTGGCATGTGCAGATTCTGCACTTCATGTTCGAATTGTGCACATCGAACTCTAGATATCGTACATTACTGTCAAAATCAGAGTCTATACTGGACTTGATCTAACTCGAGGCCATCGCTATAGTTTGTAAGGAGGTATCTTGAGACATATTCTTACAGTCATTGTTCTTAGCCTGATATCTATGGCTTGCAGTAAAAAAGATGCTGGAACGGCTGCGCCCGTCGATCAGGAACAGTTGGATGTTGCCAGCGAATCATTTTGTCCTACGAATTTCAACTTCGCAGTCTCGAATGAAAATATCTCTCTCGGTAAAGACTCCCTACCAAGCCCAGCCCTATTCGCGATTCAAAAAGGCACCGAATCCTGCGCTTCGTTGAGCAACATTGACCATGGCGGCCTTACGTCATGGCTCAACGTTACTTAATCTACTGACTGCATTAAAAATGGATCATTGTGGGAGCTTGACTCCCTGAACGTTCAAGATAGCCAGCGCGTGTACTTTAATCTAAAATCACTGAACGCGAAAGCTTCCGACTGGATTCACGTCTACACGAGCATCGGCTACCCTACTCAAGGCCTCAATTCTGAAATGGGTCTTGTCGTTTATAAGTGCTCTCCTTCCCAATAGATTCAGCAGATTTATTCTGAATGGCCGTGCGCGCAAGCGCAGCGCCGGCGTATGCGATGTGATGTGATGTGATGAATCACTATATTTCGCCATTCGCGCCAATGTGCAGATTATGCACTTCGTGTGCAAATTGTGCACATTAGCTCACGAGGTAGCATTCTCTAATTTTTACGACGTGAAATATGTTTAAGCTTCTTCTGTGTTCCGCCCAAACCTGCCAATTGCTTTTAAACAAACAGAGAAATAAGCAAGTGAAGTGCTTCATGAATTAAAACAATAGGGTCTTTAATGTTTGTGATTTCCCGAGCCTTTTTTTTAAAAATTCTTGGTCAAGCTCGACGCTGATTCGCACGACATTATCCTAAGGATTTTCGCGGTTCTTCAAGCGCTGCTCACGGCGGCGTTTTGCGGCTTCGAAGCGGCGTTTTTCGTCGGGAGTTTCTAAAATTAAAGTGGGAACTTCGGTAGGTTTTCCGTTGGAACCTAAAGCCACGAAAGTGGTGTAGGCCGATGCGGTATGGAACACTTCGCCCGTCTTTGGATTTTCGGCATCCACCCGAACGCCGACTTCCATCGATGTGCGCGAGGTAAAATTCACGGAGGCGTGCAAATTGACGACCCAGCCTTTGTAAACTGGCGCGATAAAACTAAGACTATCAATGCTTGCGGTAACGACTTCTTTGCCCGAGTGCCTTTGAGCTGCGATCGCAGCGGCCACATCGATCCAAGACATAATAGTTCCACCGAATATGGTGCCCAACGCGTTGGTGTGGGTTGGTAAAACTAACTGGGTCATTATCACCTGAGAAGCAGAAACTCGTTTTGCATTCTCCATGATAATGACCCTCTCTAACAGATCAAATTTTCAAAAACAGATTACATTCCCGCGCCGACATCGCCATTGCCGTTACGGCCAATAGCAGAACCAGGAAGTGTCGCAGTGCCCGATACTGTTGAATTTCCAGCAGGGATCGTTTGGGTTGCTTGGCTATTGTAAGCCGCGGCAGCAACGCCTTGATTAATGTTGTTCTCACGAACTTCTGTGTTTTCCACGAAGCCGAGGTGAGGCAAGCACCATACGATCAATTGAGCGCGAGATTTCACGTTCATTTTTTTGTAAATGTTTGTAAGATGGAACTTCACTGTTTTTTCAGTGACAAAAAGCTGGTTCGCAACTTCCTTGTTGGACAAGCCTTTGCTTACTAGTTCCGCTACTTCTGCCTCTCGATTAGAAAGACCTTTTTGAATCAGGACATCTCTGAGCATCCTTGCTCCCTCCCGCTAATTGTTTTAGTACTTAAGTCATTAAGTCTTAAATCTAGTTGTCATCTAAGTCGTTGAGCTAGCTCTTCGACCTATGTCAGTGGCTTTAAGTCCGACATCTTCTCATCATTAAGAAGACACCTGACTCGACTAATTGGGTTAAACCTCTTCGTTCGTCCCAGATTGAATCACACCACCTGGATACAAGTCTGACAAGACTTTCTTTTTTTAGCAAGACTCTTGGCCTCTAGTTTTTTAAAACTAGACCGACAAGAAGTTAACTTTTCCAAGACCACAAAATGGTCCACGGCGAATTAACCGGCAAGGGGATATTATGTTTCCTAAGGAAACTCGATTTTTAGTAGTCGACGACTTCTCGACGATGAGAAAAATCATCAAGAAGGTCCTGAACGAGCTAGGCTATTCGCTGATAGACGAGGCCGACGATGGTCGAACAGCTTTGCCTCTCTTACAAAAGGCAGCCCTGACTAGCCAACCGTACGGTTTAATTATCTCGGACTGGAGCATGCCCTTCGTCACCGGCATCGACCTTCTGAAGGCCTGCAAGGCGGATGAAAGCCTTTGCTCCCTCCCCTTTATTTTAATCACGGCAGAGAGCGAACAGAAGCATATCCGTGAGGCCGCAAAGGCCGGCGTCTCTGACTATATCGTGAAGCCCTTCAATGCGGCAACCCTGAAGGCCAAGATGGAGCGCGTTTACCAACAGCACACCGCGGACCCTATCGCCAAAGCTTCGTAAAGGAAGTCAGCAACTAGCTTCTTAAAAGAACCTCTTATATATAACTAAGGAATCTGCTTCAGCAGTTCCTCTTTGGTAGTGTGACGACCTTCCAGCTGCCAGGCAAAAAGCCGCTGCAACCAAACGCCCAAATCCCGCCCCTGAAATCGGGCTTTCAAATCTTCCCCGGTCACCAGTGCTTCCGGAAGCACTTCGCCCCATGCTTGCCATTGCTGAAGAAGCTTTTGCGGTTGCGAACTTCCCATCGAAAGTTTCATGCTGACTTTAAGAAATAATCGCACGCCTTCATCATTCAGCGAAATGAATTGCTCACCCACCGGGGATAAAAAGAAATGCTGGGGATTGGCAAATAGCTCCATCGCCCGTTTCAAACTTTTTGTCATGTTCCGTGGAAAACGGTAATTATCTAAGATCCATTCCCAGCCAATATCCCTTTGCAAAGCCCACGGCGCTAAAAAAGCACACCATAAAAATTCATCGGACTTATCAGTACTTGGAAACAAATGTTCATACTGTTTTTTAGATTTCTGAAAGATTTGCGGGAAACTTTGGAAGAGCGCTTTGCCAACGCCGGACTTATCTAGAAGCTCCAATCCGCGAAAGGCATCAGCTGATTTTAATAACTTCAAAGTCTCTTCGTGAATTCTTTCTGAACTGACCGACCTGACAATGGAAGAAAGTTTTTGAATGGCGAAAAAAGTGTCCTCTTCAATTTCAAAACCGAGTTGGGCAGCAAAACGAACTCCGCGCAAAATTCGCAGATGATCTTCCGCAAAGCGATCTTCCGCAAGTCCGACCGCCTTGATTTTTTTATCTGCTAAATCCTTTAAACCACCGACGAAATCTAAAACTCGACCTTGGTTGATGTCCCAAAAAAGCGCGTTGACGGTAAAGTCCCTGCGCTGGGCGTCCTCTTCCGGAGTTGTGAACACCACGTTTTCGGGATGACGGCCATCATTGTAGGCGCCATCAGATCGGAAAGTGGCAACTTCGAACGAAATCCCGTCTTCAATCACGAGCATGACACCAAAAGCTTTACCAACCCCGACAGTTTTTGGAAAAAGCTTTTCGATAGTGTCGGGAGTGGCATCCGTCGCTAAATCCAGGTCGTTCGCGGAACGGCCCAACAGCGCATCCCGAACGCACCCGCCGGCCAAATAGGCTTTGTAGCCATGATCATTCAGCGTGTGGTAAATTCGTTCTAAAGCGGACCAGTGAGGATGCGATTTAAAGTCCATGCACTTATCCTAGAAACGGAATATCTGTTTGTCTATGAATCTTACAGGACCCGAGCTTGAAGAGCTCAAAACTTTTTTAAACTCCAAAACGGAAACTCTGGGATTCTCGCACTTTGGCGTCGTCCCTTTAAGTCGTCCGTTCAGTTTTGAAGTATACCAAAGCTGGCTGAACGAAGGCCTTCACGGAGAAATGCACTACCTGCAAAACCATGCGAGCATCAAAGAAAATCCGCAGTCAAAATGGCCGGAGGCCCGCAGCGCCCTCGTCTTTGCGGTGCCCTACTTTCCGCATCCAGAAGCGATCTCCGAATTTCCGCTGAAAGAAACTCGCGTCAGCCTTTATGCCCAAGGATACGACTACCACTTCTGGTTTAAACAAAAATTGCAGCAACTTTGCGATGAGCTCAAAGGCAATTACCCGGGCGAAGATTTTATTCCGATGACGGACAGTTCTCCAGTTCTAGAAAGAGATTT
>JACMRP010000171.1 GCA_014376325.1 Pseudobdellovibrionaceae bacterium | reverse complement strand
TAAACGGTGCTAGAACCATCGACCTTGATAATTGTTTGAGAATGGGCATGAAAAGCCCCCAAAATAATCAACGCAACAACGGCCAAACGTTTCATGAATACCCCTTTTTAATTATGCCCAGACCCTAACACTCTGAGCCCCCTCGGTCTTGTTAAGGTTTTATTAGGATTATCGTGGATTGCGTCAGTCGAGCGGCGATAAATTGCGAGTTTTTTAGCAAAATCGGGTCAACTGGTTGGAAGTGCCTGGTAATGGCTCACATTTCGGATTATACCCGAAGACATAATATGACGTTTCAACCCGAGTTCTTCGACCAACTCGTCTCCCTGAGCGGGGACTTATTCTTTCTGCTAGATGCCAGCGGCGTCATTGCGAACGCTAGTTCCAGCGTTTCGCAAGAGCTCGGATACAGCCTAGATCAGTACCTCTGCAAGCCCATGAAGTCGTGGCTGCACCCCGAAGACATTGTTCCGTGGGAATCTTCGATAATGATCGCGACTTCGTCCGCACGCGCGCACGAATTCGAAATCCGTCTGCAGAATCAAAACCGAACTTACGTGCCGCTACACGGGCGCTTAAAGTTTCTGCCTGAAAAAAAAATATTCCTGGTGACGCTGCGGAAACTCTCCTCGGTGGAGCAAAAACTACCGCAAGTTTTGCAAAAAACTTTAGATCACTTAAATCTGAGTCTGAAGACCGCAAGCATGGGGATCTGGGAATCCCATCTTCCCCCCGCCGGGAGCAATCTTGGTATCCGACTTAAATGGGACGCCGAGATGCACCGTATTCACGGCGTTCCGAATGGACAGGTTGTTGAGCCTATCGACTGGTTCATGAAGCACGTACACCCCGAAGATCTTCCAATTATTTCGGCGAAGTCTTTGGAGTTTATCAGCCATAGGACGCCGGAGATCATGCATTACGTTTACCGTGTTTGTTGGCCGACCGGGGAAATCCATTACATCGATATGTACGGAAGCATCGAAGCGTCAGAACCGGGCGAGTTTTTAAAACTGTACGGTGTCGCAAAAAACATCACTCACGACGTCATCAAACAGCAACTTTCTGCAGATCAAAAAAACCGCATGATTTCTAGTTCTCGGTTAGCCGTGCTTGGTGAAATCTCCGGCGGGATCGCGCACGAGATTAACAATCCGTTAACCGTGATTCAGGCGCGCGCTTTTCAGTTAAGCCAAATGGCGGAAAACAACGTTTTTGACGCTACCAAAGTAAAGTCCGCCGCCGAAAGCATCAGCAAGACAGGAGATAAGATCGCGAAGATCGTAAAATCCTTGCGCGCTTTCGCCCACAGCCAGGACAACGTTCCGATGGACACGGTCAGTGTCGCCGAACTGGTTCAAGAGACTTTGGATTTTTGCAAAGTGCGTTTTTACAATCACGGCATCGACATTCGGGTGGGGGAAATTCCGGAAGAACTCGAAATTCAATGCCGACTGATTCAGATCGAAGAAGTCCTGCTCAATATTTTTAACAACGCTCACGACGCGATTTTAGAATTGCCGGAGCGATGGATCGTGGTGGAAGCTTTTGATCGCGGAGAGATGGTGCATATTCAAATCACCGATTCCGGCAATGGCATTCCGGAAAATGTTGCGGACAATATGATGATGCCGTTTTTTACGACCAAAACTTTAGGCCGTGGTATGGGACTCGGCCTCAGCATCGTCACCGACATCGTTGAAAAACATCACGGCGAAATATTCTTGGACCGAACTCATTCCAATACGCGCTTCGTGGTCAGTCTGCCAAAACATCAGTAAGGATCTTTTTGGCTCTGAAATCCCCCCGTTCGATCGGGTCTAGCGATTGCACATTTAGGTATCCATCGTGACCATAAAGGTCACTTTCAAGGAGATTCTACAATGGACAATTTCTGGAGCGAAACCATCTTTGCCATTAACGGCGCGTTCCTGCTT
>JACMRP010000170.1 GCA_014376325.1 Pseudobdellovibrionaceae bacterium | reverse complement strand
CGCACCAGGATTGCGGACTTCCAAAGACTTAACATGTTTCAAAGAGCTTGCTTCAAATTGATGAATCCTTCGAACCGTTTTATCAAAGATCACGATACTCTGAGGTTCTTCACCATTCGGCACACTGAGTGATGACACCGCAGTGGGTTTACTTCCAATTCCGTACTCATCACCGTGTTCCGAATTTATGCCGGCCGTACATCCCGCAGAAGTCCACGCAATATAAATAATTACCAGACCACCAATCCAATTTTTAAAATCCATAACTCACTCCCGTATTCAAAGAAAGGCCGTTGGTTTTGTATTCAACATTAATCTTTTCGAACTTATATTTTTGGATTGAGTATCCCAACCCTGCTTGCGCCCAAAATCCCTTAAGGAATGGGATAAAATAATTCACATCGGCACTATAGCCAGTAGTTGAAGCCGTATCATTCATCTCGACATAGGGATCGTAAAGCTTATATTTCGCTTGGATCAGGTCGACCTTACCTCTGAATACAAAATGCGACTGACCCGCAAAATTCAGTGGATTATGAAATGGCACCAATCGGTAGGCTACACCAAAACTAAAAACATCTTTATTTTCTTCGCCCTTAATCGAAGTAAGAATATCCTTATTCCCTTTCAAATTCGCGAATTCTCCTACGACTCCCCACTCATTTGTAAGCTGGTAACGAAGGCCCAGCCGGCCTCCCGAATGTTGGTTTATATAGTAGGCGTTAGGTTCACTTTTGTCGGTCGTTATACTGAGAATGTCCAAACTTACCCATTTAGTTTTGTAGGATTTAGATCGACGTATAGCTCCGCGATATTCGTCGAACAAATCATATTTATGGATTTGCATGACGATTGCTGCCGCCATTGCATTAATAAATTGGCGACCGCCGTCCGCGCCTTTAAACGGGCCAACCGGTCCGGTATCTGAAAGTGTTTTGCCGTTTGACGAAGTCAGGTGGAAAACTTCATGACCCATCAAAAAAACCCGGTCCATATCGCTCATTGATAAAAATCGCGCTTGGTTCAAGGTCATCGATTTATTTTCTAGACTGGTAACCGCGTCTGCATCCCGAAGCTTTCCATTTTCTTGAACTTCGATTGAGTCATTTGTCCAAGAAAAGTGCACCCTGTCTTTTCTAGCGAGCAATTCCGCTAACTCGGGGGACTTTTCTTTAATATATGCATCGCAAAACCGAACCTGCTCTTCATCGAGCTTCTTCAGCATTTCGCAGAGGGGTTTTCCTTGAAAGTCCTCATGACAGACGCAAAGCTTAGTCGCCGCGTCCGCAGATGGCTTTGCGGTTTCGACAAATGCTTTCTGGAGCTGATTGATCGTAACCTGAAGCTCGACATCTCCCGCGTTTCCACCATTACCAACAAATGTGGATGCTCCCGCGCTGGCTCCCAAAATTAAAGCCAGTCCGTAAATAATTTTTTTCACTCGATTTTTCCTCCGGTGGGACTTAAGTTCACAATTAATTGGTAAAGCCGTTCGCCAGGTTCATCATTGCGTGCGGCGAAGTCTTGAATTTTTTCTGAGAACTCACGGATCAACTCAGTCAGTTCTAAATAACTTTTATCATTGAGCGGAACGACGAGGGTGTTCGCAACTCGCTCGGTGACAGGGAATAAATCCATCGCGACCTTCGCGACTCCCAAGGCACCTTTGTGAAACTGCCGAATTTTTTTACTTGGAACCTGGGGGTTCGCGACAGCTAGATTTGTTTCTACGACGGTTTTGCCATCTAAAGTTTTACGCAAATGTCCTTCGCGTATCAGAAAGTCGATTGAACTTTGGATCCTCTGCGGACGCGCGTAGGAGGCCAAATACTGATGTACCAGGCCGGGATCTTGCTGAACTTTCGGTAGCTGAAAGCAATCTTTGACGTAAACATTGATCCAGTCGCTCAAAATATGCGTACTTACATCTTTTCGCTGTCGGCTTTGCGCTTCGATTTTTTTGGCATCGCTGCCTTCCGGCATGCCGCTCCGTTCGATCCAGTTCTTAAAATAATTTCGTTCGGTTGGATTCAGCTGTAGTAATTTCGAAAGTTCATCGACTCTCTCGATCGTCACCTTCCGCTGTTTT
>JACMRP010000169.1 GCA_014376325.1 Pseudobdellovibrionaceae bacterium | reverse complement strand
CCCGTATTTGCTGCGCGTTAACAGACCACGTGAGGCCCGCAACTCGGAATGTGAATTCTTTTTGCGAATTGTCCAGGCGCTTTGTGACTTCTTCGAGCTGCGCTTGAGTGAAATCCTTTACTTTGAGGCTTAAAAGCCACTTGGCCAGCAGCTGTTTCTGCTGAGTTTTTGTTAAACTTAAGAACTTCGAACGAGAAAGTTCATTCGCGATAAAAAAACCTTTAAAATGATCTTCTTGTTTTGGCGCATCGACTAAAAGCTCGAGCGATCGGGCGAGGGATTGCAACGCCCCAGGCTGGCGCTTTTCGAGGTCTACCAACCAGCTTTGTCGGAGCCAGTTTCTCAGAGGCTCCAGGTCTGCATTCGATGGATCTTCGAACCCGCTCTCCCCCGCTCGTTCTAGATATTCTTGCAGATTTTTTTTTGAGATTTTCAAAAACGGACGAAACAAGGTGCGATCTAATTCAGTCATCGCGATCAGACCTTGGAGACCCGTTCCGCGAATGAGCCTCAGAAGTCTGCTTTCAAGCAAATCTTCGCGGTGGTGGCCGAACGCGATAAAATCACACCCCGTTTCTACCCGAACCTCTTCTAGACGCAGATGCCGAAAATCTCGCATATCTGCTTCAGAATTAAGCATTTCGCCGGAGTTTTTTCTTTCGTGAAACGGCAGTGAAAACCTTGCGCACAGGTCCGCGCAGAACTTCTGAGCCTGATCTCGATATAAAACATTAGCACCAGGACCATGATGAATAAAGCAGGCTTCAACATTGGTTTTTAACACGCGTTGAAGTGATAACAACAAGGCCAAAGAATCCACGCCACCGGACAATGCCACCAGAAATTTCTTACCATGTAAGTTTTTGTCTTTCAGTTCCTGCCACAAGCGGTGCTCGAGGTCGACCCAGTCGTTCAAATCATTCCCCTCGAGCGACCGTTTTAATATTACAGAATTCATGAAAACCAAAGGCAGACAATTCCCGACCGTGACCAGAATCTTTGACTCCGCCGAACGGCAAGCGCGCGTCGGATTTTACGAAATCATTGATGACCACAAAGCCCGCTTCCATGTTTTCGCTGACGAGTTTTTGCGCGGCTTCGACGTCTGCTGAAAAAATTCCGCCGCCGAGACCAAAGGGCGAAGAGTTTGCCATCACGAATGCCTCATCGACATTTTCCGCTCGCAAAACCAGCGCCACGGGTCCGAAGAACTCTTCTTCGTGAATGGCTGCATTATTTTTCTCAAAAGAAATCATCGTGGGCGGGTAAAACGCGCCGGCGCCCTGCGGGATCTTTCCGCCGAGCTCGATATTGCCGCCAAGGTTCTGCATGAGCTCTACCTGTTTTTGTAACTGCGATTGAAATTTGGAATGCGCGAGCGGCGCCGATTGAAATTTTTCGAGCTCTGACTTCAACAAGGCTTTGAATTCTTGAAAGACATCCCTGTGCGCGATGAAGCGCTTCGCGGCGATGCAGCTCTGTCCATTGTTAATCATTCGTCCCATCGCGCAGGATTTCGCGGCCTTCGTGAGGTCAGCGTCGGGTAAAATAATGTAGGCATCACTCCCGCCAAGCTCCAGCACGGTTTTTTTGAGTGCTTCTCCCGCAACCTTGCCGATTTCCCGCCCGCCCCGGGTGCTGCCCGTAAAGGTCACTCCACGAATAGTCGGACTTTTCATGATGCGTGCGGCTTCGGAGTGATCAATGTGTAAGTTATAAATTAATTTTACATCGAAGAGTCCTTCGCATAGCTCTTCGATTTTGGCCCCGCAACCGGCGGTCAAATCGGCGTGCTTAAGCACAATGACGTTTCCGATCATCAGCGAAGGCGCAGCAAACCTGACAAACTGCCAGAACGGAAAATTCCAAGGCATGATCGAAAAAATAACTCCCAGAGGTTCAAAGCGTATTTCGCTGTGGGCGTAATTTGCAGAGACCATTTGCGGCCGCAAAAACCCTTCGCCTTGTTCTGCGAAATAATCGCAGGCGGCAGCGCACTTTTCTGCCTCGGCAATTCCGTCCGCGACGGATTTTCCCATCTCTTCGTGCATTAACTGGCCGAGCTCCCGCTTATGCTCGCGAAACCGCGTTGCGAGTTGCTTTAGCACGAGCGCTCGCTTTGCGGGCGTGGTTTTGCGCCATTTCTGAAAGCTTTTTTCGGCGCTCGCCAATATCTGATCGACTTCGTCGAGGGTTTTATAATTATAAGATTTTACCACTTCACCCGTGGCGGGGTTGATCGTCTGAAACATAGTGCTATCAGAGTATACCTGTTAGATCTCGGTGAAAACTTGATAAAACGCGATGACAAGGGCTAGCATAAACGCGGACGTCATCACTCCCCAGCAAAGCACTTGGTAGGCCTTAGACACGCGGAGCGCGCCTTTCGTATAGTCCGTGTTATTAATCAACGGAATGGGCTTCAATACCGTCTTCATCAATTGATGCGCACATACGCAAAAAAGGATCACCGTCAGTATGGACAAGGCATAATTATTCATACTTATGCTATCGGGAGCGTCCCCGATTCGCTAAAGCTCAAAATGAGATTCGTTTAATCTTTGGGAGTGTCTTTTTTGATAATCTCGACTTCGGCCGAGATCTTGAACTTGTGATTCTCCGCGAATTTCGAGAACTCTTTTGGCAAGTCGATCTTTTGAATCATCGCGGCGAGCTCTTTGCTCATGCGCTGGGTGATTTCGTCTTTGGACTTGCTGGCGCTTTGGAGCAGGACCTGCAAGACCTCTTTCGGAAGCTTCATGTCACCAAGGTATCCGCGGATGCTTTCTTCCGTCATGAATGCGGCGCTGACGCCTGCGGTGAAGACTTTCTTCAGGGTGTCACTCAGAAGTGAACGCCCGCCCTCTTCTGGATTTGCGTTTCCGGCGTTGCCGGCATTGGCAGAGTCTTCGGATTTTTTGCTTTTGTCGCTCATGCTATTTAAATCCTTATTTTCCGTAAAGTTGGGCCACGCGTTTGTGATACGAGCTGATCATGCCCGGAAGATTTACGCTGACCAGGGCGTTCGCGATTGGACCCGGGACGAACATGCTGAAGGTGGCTTCGACATTGTAAGTTGCGCGCGTTTTGCCGGCTTCATTTTCTAACTTCCACGAACCGAGCGAGGTTTTAAATACGTCGCCGCCGCCGAACTCCCACTGAATTCCGGTCGTTGGTGTTTCGGTCATCCACATCGTGTATTTAAAAGATTTGATGACGGAGACATTGTACTCCACCAGCTTTCGATTGCCTTCGGACTTCAGCACTTTGCACTGCTTCACCTCTTGAAGAAACTCGTGGTACTTCTCGTAATCCGAAATGATTTTGTAAAACTGCTCGGGCGTACAATTAAAAACTTCGGTCGTCGATGCTTTTGCCATAGTG
>JACMRP010000168.1 GCA_014376325.1 Pseudobdellovibrionaceae bacterium | reverse complement strand
TCGTCGGATCAAATTCGATCTGCAAAGTTTCGGCGTGCCCCGTGCGGCCCGTTTTTACTTGCTCGTATTTTGCGTTCGCCGTGGTCCCGCCGGTATAACCCACTTCGGTTGCGACGACGCCCGGTATTTTTCTAAACAGATCTTCCATGCCCCAGAAACAACCGCCTGCAAGTGTTGCAAGTTCCGTTTTGGCCATAGCTCCTCCTTGTGGTATAAGTGTAAGGACACTATGAGCATTTTATTCGAGGCCGCAAGCGCGGAACATCAGAAACGCGAAAAATCCAAAGCCAAAGAGCTTCGCCAAACCCAGTGGTGGAAGCAACAAATTGGCCCCGGGCTGTGTCATCATTGTAAAAACAAATTTAAGTCGAGCGAGCTGACGATGGACCATTTGACGCCGATCGCTCGAGGCGGAAAATCCACCAAAAAAAACTGCGTTCCCGCATGCAAGGATTGTAACTCAAAAAAAGGCTACAAAATGGACGTTGAAATCACCCTCGAAAAGATGTCCGAAGAGCTTAAAAAGCTCGACAAAAACCAGTCGAAATAAGACGCGCCGCACATTCAAAAACAAGCCTCGACCTTCAAAAGTCTTGCCTTAACACTCCGCAATAGGATTAACCTAGGGATATATGCACCATAGAGTGTTACTCCATATCAAGTATAACTCATTGAAATTAGAAGGAATAACTGAGCCGTGAGTAAAATTACGAAAAGCAGTACAGCTGAATATTTTGCCAAAAATCTGCAACAGGTCGGCTTTTCCTCGCCTTTGAAAGCGGTTTTAACCACGCTGAAAGAGGCCGTGGACAACTCGCTCGACGCCTGCGAGCAAGCCGGTATTTTGCCAGACATTTACATCGAAATCTTAAAGGTCGGAATCGGTTCTACAAAAAACACGGACCTTATTAAAATCGTGGTCGAAGACAACGGTCCCGGCATCGATTCAGACGATATCGCCAAAGTTTACGGGGAATATTTAGCCTCTAGCAAGTTCGGTCGTGGACAGTGTTCACGCGGTCAGCAAGGGATCGGTATATCTGCCGCGACGACGTGGGCCCAAATGACCAACGCAAAGGGCGTTCAAGTGATTTCGAAAACGAAATCCATGCGCAAAGCGATCTCTGCGCAAGTGGATGTCGACATCAAGTCGAACACCGGTATCGTTAAAAATAAAGAAATGATCGAATGGAATCGACCGCACGGAACCAGCGTTGAATTCGCCCTCGACGGCCGAATTCAGTTGAACGGTGACGGCGGAATTTTGACTTACATCGAAGGCACCATTCTCGTAAATCCGCACATGGCAATCAGTTACAAATTGAATGACGGCGACAAAGTAAAAATCGCCCGGGTTACCGACATTGTTCCTGAATTGCCAGAGGCAACTCTTCCGCATCCCCATACGTTTAAGCTGGGTGAATTTATCACCCACGGAACCTTGTTCGGTAAAATTCCACTTTCAAAATTTTTAAAAACTGGATTTTCGCGGATTTCTGATCAGTCGATCAAAGACTTCGTCAAAAACGGAATGCCGAAAGCGCTAGTCGAAAAGCCGATCACGTCACTGAACGATGAAGATTTCAAAAAAGCCTTCCAAGCGGTCCAAGCGACTGACTTGATGGCGCCTTCGACGAAGTCGGTTTTGACCGTCGGTGAAGAGGCCCTTTCGAAGTCGATCATGCGCCTTGGTGAAATCGACTTCTTCGCGGTCGTCACCCGAAAGCCTTGCATCTGTGACTTTAAGCCGGTCGTTGTTGAAGTGGCACTTGCGCGTTTCAAAACACGCGCGAACGAAATTGATTCACCTGTTCAGTTGTTGCGATTCGCGAACCGCGTTCCGTTGCAATTCGATAAATCGGGTTGCGCGATCACTTGGGCGATTGAATCTGTGAACTGGAAAGCGTACGGACTTGGACAACCGAAGGACAGTCTGCCGATTGGACCGTACATCTTTGCGGTTTCGGTCGTAAGCCCTTTCATTAAATTTAAAAATGCGTCGAAAGAGACGATCGATGCTTCCGAAGAATTGGTTGCGGAGATTCGTTTAGCCCTGATCCAAGCGGGTCAGAAGTTATCCCGTCACATTAAAAAAGAATTCAAAGAAGCTGATCTTGAACGCAAGCTTTCGCACATTGAACAGTTCGGTCCGATCTTGGTGGAAAGCCTTGCGCGTATAGTAGGCGCCAATGACGCCCGCAAACTGCGTGCTGAAGCGGGTTTGAAGAAACTTTTGGGACGCGATTCGCAAGCGGCGATGGCGGACCTTGAAGAAGCCGAAAGCAAACTGCTCGCGCAAAAGAAAAAAGAACGTTCTAAAGGAGTAAACCAAAGCGAAGACGAAGAAACCGATGTCATCACTTCTGAAGACTTAGTCGAAGAAGCCAGTGAATCGACTCGCCAAGGAACCCAAAAAGCATCGACCAAAAAAGTGGCCGATACAAAAACCGTCATTACTAAAACGACGGCGAAAGCTTCCGGACCAGCCGGGGCAAAACAAGGCACCAAAAAAGGCGGTAAATAATGAAACTGATCGCCGTACGCGAACTTAAAATTGATATTCCAAAAGAAGCCCGCATCTTGGCCGAGCGTATGTTGAAAGACCTAGAAAATTCAAAGCGTCCCGTGCTGGAAGCGGTCAAAACTTCGCTCGATAATTCGTTCTACAATTCCAAAGTCGGTTACCTGACTCCGGGGGATAAAGTGGTTCGAACCGAGCTGAACGTGTCTTCGGTGCAAAAATTAGCGCGCGTGGTTTTCATGCTCGAAATTTTGCTCCGCAACTTGCACATCGGTTCGGTCAATACGAAGCGTGAACTTTATTACATCAGCAAAGGTTTGATAAAAGGCAACGGGCGCTTGCGTCCTTTGGATTTTGAAGACCAGGGCGAATCGGATTCGATCGTGGACTTTATCGGCGACATGCTCGAAGTTTACCGCGAAGAACTGAACTGTTTTGCCAATGACCGGGGCGGGCAGACATATTCACAACAGTTAGTCGTCACCGAAACCATGGCCGATGGCGAAAAGGCGACGGTCGATTTGTCGACACTGGGAACTTCGCCGTTTCAGCCAAAAAACAAACCACAAAGTTTGAAGTTAAAAGCGAAAAAGAAAATCGATTTCTGCCTAGTTGTTGAATCCGAAGGTACGGCGAATACGCTGATGACCATGGGATTCACCAAACGCAACAATTGCATTCTGATGGGTGCGCAAGGCGTGCCTTCGAACGGCGTTCGCGGTTGGTGCAAATTGATTCAGGACGAG
>JACMRP010000167.1 GCA_014376325.1 Pseudobdellovibrionaceae bacterium | reverse complement strand
CTATACACAGAATCCGGAATTTTTTGGCCTGCCGAATAAAACAACTCAGACCAGTGATGCTCTGTGCATATAAAGTTAGCATCTTTACCAACATCCACGGAGCCCACTCGATCTTGCAGATTCAGCGCGAATGCCGCCCCTACCGTGTAGGCGGCGATGACCTCGGGAAGACTCATCTTCATTTCTAAACGTGCAAGCAAGCCGACTAAATTCAAATCCTGCGTGGGACAACTGCCGGGGTTAAAATCCGTCGCTAGAGCAACCCGCGCACCACTGTCGATCAACTTTCGCGCATTCGGATACGCACATTTCATATATAAATCCGACGCCGGAAGCAGCACGCAAGTCACTTCAGACTTCGCAAGTTTGAGCATTTCCTTTTCGCCAATTTGCAAAAGATGATCTCCCGAAAGCGCGCCGAGTTCGACCGCCAAATTTGCACCACCACTCAGGGTCAACTGATCCGCATGGATAGCGATCTGAAATCCTAGACCTTTGGCTTTCTGCAAAAACTCTCGTGAATCGTTTTGATCAAAAAATCCGGCTTCAACAAAGATATCTACCCGGGTAGCAAGCTTCTGTTTTTTTACGACCGGCAATACTTGCTCGCCCAGATGATTGAGATATTCTTTGTAAGATTCAAACTCTGGCGGCTTTGCGTGCGCGCCCAAAAAAGTAGTGACGATTTCTGGACCCGTCATTGCCTTCGCCGTTTTTAACATTTTGATTTCATTTTTTAGATCTAAGCCGTAACCGGACTTAATTTCGAGAGTCGTAACCCCTTGAGCTACAAACTCGTCAACCCGTTTTTGACTGATTTCGAGCAATGACTTTGGTGAAGCTTCGCGGGTGCTACGCATCGTGGATAAGATGCCACCGCCCCGCTTTGCGATCTCTAAATAACTGACACCCTGGTTGCGCATTTCGAATTCGGCTGCGCGATTGCCAGCAAAAACCGTGTGGGTATGGCATTCTACGAATCCAGGCAGAATCAATTTTCCCTTCGCGGATATCTCTCTGATTTTTTTCTGCGTCGATAACGCTTTAGGAATTTTATTTTTTGGGCCAAGCCAACAGATCTTGCCGTCATCGATGTAGATGGCAAGATCTTTTTCGATGCCTAAATCAGATTCTATAATGTTTCGTCCCCGCTTTTTCATTGCGGGAGATAAAGACACCAATTCACTTATGTCGCGGACCAAAAGTTTCGCCATAAGATTTTTTATATTCTTACGGCGAAACTGTAAAGCTCTATATATCGAGCGTTTGGTTCATTCCGGACTGCGCGAATCCCAGATCATAAGTCGGAGCTCTTTCGAGTTCTTCTTCTTTCACCAGACTCAAAGTAGGGAGCACCAAAACCGGACAACTAGAAGCACGAACCACACTGCGAGTGACGCTGCCAAGGATAGCCACCTTAATCGGGCCGCTTTGCCCTTCCATCACGATCAAGTTCGATGAGAAGTTTCTAGCCGCTTCGCAAATTTGATCTTCGACGTTTTCACCGCTCGCATCGATGATGTAATCACAATCAGCGCCCATGGCATGAGCCCATTCGGCCCAGCCCTTCGCACGTTTTTCTTGATGTTCTGATTGAGCCGTCATGAATGCATCGAAAGTTACCATTTCCCCTTCGATGCCGTTCATCGTTGGGTAATAGCCGGTATCCATCACGACCCGTGAAGGCATTGGCACCGAGTGGAGGATCGTAACCTTCGCCCCCATCTCTTGAGCGAGATTCACCGTTCTTCGAAATGCTTCGCGCGAGTGCTGACCGAAATCCGTCGGGAAAAGAATTCGGTCAATATCGGATTCGATGGTCGTCTTTGCTCCTATCACCATCACCGGAATCGGCGAATGCACTAACAATGACTCCGCAAAACTTCCTAAAAAGAATCGATCCAAACCCTTACGACCATGACTACTGACGATGATCATGTCTGCTCTTTCATGGATCGCGAAGTCTAATAAATTTTCTATTGAAGCGCTGGTCGAAGCCAACGGTTCCACTAAAATTTTCGGCATCAACACTTGAGGAAAACCGCTTCCAAGAAGTACTTCTTCTAAATGCCGCTTCAGATTCTGCTGAAATTCGGTCATCCAATCTGTCCCGTAATCAGCCGGCCAGTTCATGTCGGTCGCCGAAAGGACGAAAACGGGTTCAATCTGAGCGAACGTCCGGTCTTGAAATATACTCAATATACGCGCGGCTTTTTCTTGGAGGCCCTCTTTGTCTTCGAACGCATCAATTGACCAAATGATTTTTTTTAACTTTAGAGATTGTCCCATTATTGATTCCCCCTTG
>JACMRP010000166.1 GCA_014376325.1 Pseudobdellovibrionaceae bacterium | reverse complement strand
TAGTACGTAACTCTGATTGGAACATATGAATACTACGAAATTTGCCGACCTGAAGCTGATCGCTCCCCTTCAACTCGCTCTCAAAGAATCTGGCTACGAAACTCCGACCCCGATTCAACTTCAAGCGATACCACTCGTGCTCGAAGGACATGACCTATTGGGCATTGCTCAGACAGGGACGGGTAAAACTGCAGCATTTAGCCTGCCGATCTTGCAATTATTGCACGAACGTCGCAATGCGCGCGAGCCGAAGTCCCCAAGAGCTCTGATCCTGACGCCTACTCGGGAGCTCGCAATTCAAATCCACAAGAGTCTTGAAACCTACGGCAAACACATGCACCAAAAACACGTTGTGGTTTTCGGCGGCGTTGCTCAAGGCAAGCAAGTTCGCGAAATGGCTCAAGGAGCTGACGTACTTGTAGCGACTCCTGGACGACTTTTAGATTTAATTCAACAAAGACTTATCAAATTGGACAGAGTTGAAATCTTTGTTCTTGATGAAGCGGACCGAATGCTGGACATGGGCTTCATTCGCGACATTAAAAAGCTTCTTCCCCTTTTGCCTAAGAAAAAACACAGTCTGTTTTTCTCCGCAACGATGCCGAGCGAGATTCAAAAGCTCGCAGAAGAAATTTTGCATTCGCCTAAAAAAATTGAAGTGACGCCAGAATCTACAACGGTCGAAAAAATTCAGCAGTCCGTAATGTACGTAGAGAAAAAAGATAAAATGAATTTGCTCATTCATCTTTTAAAAAACAACAAGCTGAACAAAGTTTTAGTTTTCGTTGAAATGAAACATATTGCCAACAAAGTGGTTGAAGGTCTTCAGCAGAACCGGATCACCGCGGCCGCAATTCATGGTAACAAGTCGCAAGGCGCTAGACAGCGTGCGATCGAAGACTTTACGAAAGATCGCGCTCGCGTTTTGGTTGCGACCGATATCGCATCCCGCGGTATCGACATCGATGGAATTACGCACGTAATAAATTTCGAGTTACCAAATATTCCGGAAAGTTACGTACATCGTATCGGACGCACAGCGCGCGCCGGCAGCAACGGCGATGCGATTTCATTAGTTACCAGTGAAGAGAAAGCTTACCTAAATGCGATCGAGCGTTCTACGCGTCAACGCATCGACGTCGATATTGATCAGCCTTACCATTCCGAAGCTGCCGCACGTTCCGTAGGGGTTCGTCCTCCGCCCCGTGCGCAGGGCCGTGGCGGTGGTGGTGGTCGCAGGCCGAGTGGTGGCGGAGGTCGCCCTTCTTCCCGATCCGGATCTTCACGACCTCGTCGCTAGTAATTGACCTTCCGCTTGCTCCGGCGCTCGTTGAGTGTTTATAATTTTCATGAAGATGATATTTTGCATTCAACGAGACTCGCCTAAGGAGCTTCAACCATGTCGAAAATAAAAAATTACTTTAAAGTTTTAGCCCAACCGAACTTCGCTTCGATCGCCTTGTTGATCTTGCGACTAGTTGTGGGCTTAGCATTTATGTATCATGGCTGGGGAAAGATTCAGAACCCGTTCGGATGGATGCCGGCGGGCGCGCCCGTACCAGGTTTTTTTCAAGCACTGGCGGCAATCTCTGAGTTCGGTGGCGGAATCGCTCTGATCTTAGGATTGTTAGTCCCGTTGGCGTCGTTGGGACTTATCTGTACGATGGCCGTCGCCGTTGTAACTCACGCTTTCGTTATGAAGGACCCGTTCGTGAACATGACCGGGGGGACTTCGTTTGAGCCAGCACTAGGTTACCTAGCGATCGCGATCGTCTTTTTGGCGGTTGGACCCGGAAACCTTTCTGCAGACGCCAAAATCTTTGGCCAGAGAACACAGTGAAGACGTTCGGAAAAATACTCGGTGGCCTACTTGTCGTTTTTATCATTTTGTGTTTGGTCGTGCCCCAGGAGTTTCGGTTAGAGCGTGAAATCTTAATCGATAAGCCGCTCAACTATACATTCATGAAGATTTTGTTCTTGAAGAATCACGAGCAGTGGAGCCACTACAGTCTTAAAGACCCGAACATTCAAAAAAGTTATCGTGGCCAGGACGGCACCGAGGGTTATACGGCAAGTTGGGTCAGTCAAGACGAAGAAGTCGGAACGGGCGAACAAGAAATCATTCACATCTATAACGAAAAAATCGTTAACACAGAAATTCGCTTAGAAAAACCGTTTAAGGCAAAGTTCGAATCCTACTTTACGACTGCGCCCGAAGGCGACAAACAGACCAAGGTTGTCATGGGAATGTTCAGCAAAGTTGCGATGCCGATGAACGTGTTTAGTTACACGTATAATGTTCTGTTAGGTAATCAGAAAAAAATTGCGGCTAACATCGAAGAGAGTCTGGCCCAAATGAAATCAGTGATCGAAGAAGAAAAAGCTCCTGCAACAGTCGAAAACCATAAAAAAGAAATTCAGCCCCGCACACGGCGATAAAATTAAACGGTAGTGATCGCGAAATGAATTCTCAAGCTCCAAACCCTGCATCTTCATCCACTTCAATGCCACGTAGCCTTATTCTTTTGTTAGCAACCGCAGTCGGCGTTATTGCGGCAAACCTTTACTATGCACAGCCTTTGACCGCAATGATCAGTCACGCGCTCGGGCTTGCACCCGAAGCGGCGGGCCTTGTCGTTACGCTCACGCAATTGGGTTACGGGCTCGGCGTTTTGTTTTTTGCACCACTCGGGGATATCGTTGAAAATCGGCGCTTAGTGCTGACGTTGATTGGCGTCGCCATCTTCGGTCTGCTTGGCCTTGCGTACGTGACGGAGTGGATTCCGTATTGCATCGCCGCCTTCGCGACAGGGGTGGGCGCATCCAGCGTGCAAATCATTGTGCCGTTTGCGGCACACCTAACACCGGATGCAAAACGCGGTCAAGTTGTTGGCAACTTGATGAGCGGTTTGATGTTGGGAATTATGTTATCAAGGCCGATTGCTAGTCT
>JACMRP010000165.1 GCA_014376325.1 Pseudobdellovibrionaceae bacterium | reverse complement strand
GTTGGTTATCCTCCGCGGCGATGGCCTGGTCCTCAACGGAACAAATCTACAATCAGAAAAGCCGTTTAAATTTTCTGGAGATGTTCCGATCCATTGCCAAATTCTTGGCGACGAGGTGATTGATCTCGGTTTGATCTACCGGCGCGATAAATTGTCGGCAAAAATGGAACTCCTTCAATTATCAAAACCTGAAATTCAATACTTCGAACCAGGCACGCACTTGTTTTTTTGCCTCAGCGGAGGCCTTAAGGTCAATGCGATCAAAGCCAACGAAGGCGACACCGTGATGCTCGAAGGTCCGTACGAAGCGACCCTAGGCCCACTCGGAGCCAAGGCCAGCTACGTATATATGAAGTTGGTCGAATGATAAAATTAAATGCAACCTTTGGCAGTCCAACTGCCAATTGCCTCATATGAATCATAGCGAGCCGAATTGGAATAAAGTTATTGAAGAGCTAGGCCCGGGCCTTTATCGGTATTTTTCCGGAAACTTTGCGGCGCAAGTAGCGTCGGATCTAGTTCAAGAAACTTTTATAAGGCTTATTCATAAATTCCGATGCGGCACCTTCGATCCTGCGCAGGGTAATCTAAAGAACTATGCCTACGGGATTGCCCGCTTCGTCAGACTCGAATCGCGTAAAATTCGACCGGGCTTCGATTTAATGGAAGATGATAGCTTCGCCGATAAAGTCCCCGCCGTCAGCAAGGCGGACGAATCAGATCCCGTCGCGCACTTAAGATGGGCCATTTTACAATTGAAGCCAACGGAACAAGAGATAATCCTTCTAATGATCGACGGGGAATTAAGTTTAGAAAATATTTCTGCGAATTTGGATCTCCCGCTCGGTACCGTAAAGAGTCACATACATCGCGCAAAAGAGAATCTTCGCCGCATCATGGAGGTGCCAGTATGAATCCCAAGGATCAAGAACTAGAAAATCTGCTAAAACCTTTGAAAGACTTAAATCCAACGGATCTTCAGCAGCAGTCATGGAAGCGATCCATTCCCCGCAAAACCAGCTTCACTTCACAGTATTTTAAAGTCGCGGTCGCGCTATTCATAGGCTTTGTTCTTGGCGGGGTCGTCGTAAAAACTTTGGGCGGGGAAGGACAAACTTTCTCTGCGATTTCTTCCAATGATGCAACTTTTGAACATTCTCACTCCAATCTAGATTAAATATCTGAAGGAGATCACATGAAATACTTAATATCTTACCTTTTACTATTAGCAACCAGCAACGCATTCGCGGAGTCCTACACTGCAAAGGACATCCGAGATCGCCTGGAAATTAACGCCGATATCTATCAAGTTGAAAATGGCCGAGTTGTTCGCGGACCCATGCGAACCAATACGTGGCGATTAAGTCCCGAGGGAGCAATGAGCAGTTCGGACTGGACGTCCGAGTTCGAAGAAAATTCTTACATCGGCCTGAATGTAAAAATGGACGTAACTGATGATGGAGTGGTGAAACTTTCTGTCGCCGAATATCCAAAATCAAGTGATCAAGGCAAAAAGCTTATTGGAAATCCTTTAGACAAAAAAGAATTTCTCCTGAAAGATTTCGAAGCAGTTTCTTGGAAGGTTAAAAACATAAAGGACCGCAACTTTTTCGTTCGATTTGTGCCGTCCCTGCGCCAGCTATCTAAATTCGAAGATGTTGTGAGCTTACCCGTATCGGGAACCCGGCTCAATGTAGCAGATACCGCGGGATTCCTTTGGACTTCTGAAGGAGATCTTGAAGGGAAGTATATCGGCATGACGACACACCGTGGAACGATCGCGATCAGTTATCTGCCGTTCAAAGGTGCTACCGAAATTGGAACGGCTGAAGGAAAAGAAATTCGTCTGAACGTAAAAACAAATTTGGTGGTTACTTTACGTAGTGAAACGGACTTTCTTCCAGTTGGGACAAGAGCAAAAGTCTACGGCGTCTACAATCCAAAATTAAAAACTGGTCGAGTAAATTCGGTCCACTCGTTCTCTTCAGATAAAGTGGACCGCATTCAGCAAGTTTTAAACGGCAAGTAGGTTTTATTAAGCCTGAAGCTTAGGTTTTAGCGAACCACTTGCGTAAATACCCGGCCCGCGTTTTGCGCTACCGGGGTGACATCGAAGTACAAGCGAGAGATTTCTTGGCCGTTGTCACTTTTAATTTGCACGCGCCATGAGCCCGGTTGGTAATTCGATTTTACCGCGTAGCCACGGTAACCTTGTTTGCGGCCGCCCACGACGCTCAGTGGAATACGATCCGAGTTCTGCCAGTCGCCCTTGGCATTCAGAAATGACCAGTGGACATAAACTTGGTCCGAAAATCGAGCCGGGGAAAATATTTCCGCAAAGAAATAAATCTTGTCGCCGGGCTCTGCTTTAAAATCTTGATCGCCCGACTGCCAGAATTTCCACCAAGTTCGTTCCGTCGAAAGTACGTAATTACCATTCGTGCGTTCGATCGCGTGATAAATCCCTTGTTGATTTACGCTGAGCGGAACCGGAGGGATCAATCCCAAAAAATAAAACGCTAAGAAAAATATCAAAACCGAAAATCCGGGCGCCAGGATAGCTCGGAACAACGTCACGTCGTCGGTCAAAGTTCGTTTCAGCCATTTGAACTGAGCATAGAAGGCCAGCAGCGTTGCCAGGATCGCAAGTCCGAACGGCACCCAACCAATGAAACCAAAAATGACCGGAAACAAAATCGCGAAGAAAGAAAATAAACATATTCCATAAAGTCCAACTTTGATTCCGACGTGGGATTTTTTGACGACCGGCAGTTCGTTCGCGACCACCAATCCAATCATCAACGCCAAAAATAAAATACTGTTCAAAATCGACGCGCTCTTTATGTACAAAAGCGAATACATATTTAGCAAGGTGCCCATTAAAAAAGAGAAGATCAAACTTCGGAACTCCCACATCTTTGCAATCTTGCCATCAGGTTTTGGCGCCCATTTCAAGCTTGCGAACAGAGTTTCGTAATGAATGATCGAAGCGATGATCAACAAATAGACCGCTTGCTGCACGATCACCAAAACATCATCGACGTCCGACATCATAAGAATATCGAAACAAAATCCCCCGACGAAAAATCCTATTTCGAAACGTGTTTCATACTGTTCGTAAAAATGCAGAAA
This sequence comes from Pseudobdellovibrionaceae bacterium, assembly GCA_014376325.1. Next base: position 600 of record JACMRP010000165.1, on the reverse strand, counting down.
CTTTGCCTTGAGATTCTTGAACATCGATACTCCTGAACGTGGATCGAGCGATTTTTTACGGACTCGTCACATTAAAAATTTACTAACAGCAACGGATGCATAAATATAAACAAGTTGGGCCTTTTTGGGCTCTTGAATAGAACTGCAAAAGGATCCCCATGATTGATCTCAATTATCTCGATGGCAAAACCTTGGCTCTCATCTTATGGGGCAATAACAAAGAAGGAAAGTCAGATATCCAAGTCTGCTTCGGAACTGCCCGAAAGAAAGGCCGCGAAATCCTTTTCGATAGAGCCCCTTCAAAAAACAGCTTCTACCTGGACCAGGATCTAGTGTCGCAAATCAAACTCCCCGACGGCTCACTTCAGCAGCTGATGAAAGGGGCCCAGTTCGTACTTTCACTTTCCGTCACAAGCGTTGACGACGAAGAAGACGACATCGAGACCCTTATTCGTCCCAAAAAGCGCGCTTAGTCCGAGGAGAATTCGCGTTCTGGGTCGCTTCCTTAGTTGCGGCCAAGCTTCCAATTCATTTGCAATTACAACGATGTCTATTTGCAGCTTGAAATATTTACCTATCCGAGGGAAACCAGTCCCCGCT
>JACMRP010000164.1 GCA_014376325.1 Pseudobdellovibrionaceae bacterium | reverse complement strand
TTTTCATGGGTTCTCCTTTAAGCTTTTGGCCCAAGAGCGCTTCTCGGTGTCTAAAAACTAGACAGGCGAGGAACGTTAGCTCGGGCTTATTAGCTCTAATTCCAATTGTTTCTTACGCATTGAAATTAGTTCAAGGGGTGTGCCGTACCTATACGATGGCATGAAGAGATTTCGAACTTTGAAAAGATCGACAGGACTGACTAAGGTTGGATCGCAACCATCAGATTGTAGAAGCCCGCAACGCGCTCGACGAAAGAGACCGTTTCTTTTCCTCTGGCCGCACCGAACTCAAGTTTTGATTCGTAGCTTTGATCTTCTAGCAAAGGGAGGATCTGGCGGAGGTGGCGCCAAGAATTAGGATTTTTGCCCATGCTCACCGCAAGTTTCTGCGCGTCCCGCAGGTGGCCGAAGCCGATGTTGTAGGCTGCTAAGGTTAAGGCCATGCGATCTTTGTCGTTCAGACTTTGCGGAGTTTTATTCATTAGATATCGGAGGTACTTGCTGCCGCCCCAGATGCTCTGCAAAGCGTCCGTGCGGTCTTCAACGCCCAAATGGTCTGCCGTACTTTGTGTTAACTGCATGAGGCCGCGAACACCCGTATAACTGACGGCATCGTTGTCCCAGTGTGATTCTTGATAAGAGACCGCGGCGATCAGCTGCCACGGCAGTGCGTGTTCGCGACCGGCTTTGCGGAAATCACTTTCTAGGTCTGGTAATATTCGACGCGTTTGTTTCATGAACCGAATGACGTCCATTTGATCGAGTTCGGTCAGGTTCAGCTTATAGCGGTCGTGGACGCGCATGATTTCATCTTCGCGACTTGCGCGCTGAAACCAAGCTTGCAAAAGATGATTTAGTTCCGGCAGATCGGATCGAACTAACCAATTCAGCGAGTACGGAGAAGTCAGTGCCGAAACTTTTTCGATCGTGTTGTAGTAGCGTGCGTAATATTGGCCTTCGAGATTTTCGGCGACAACGCAATCGATCTCTTTATTGTCCATTTGTCTGAACAGATCACGCGTGGTGGTAGAGTGGACGGTTTCTAATTTCACTTCGGGTGCTTTGCGGATCAAACGTTGATAAAGTTCGAAGTTATTATCTTTATCTAAAATCGCGACCGATTTGCCGTTCAGATCCACGCCGTTTTCGACATTCGCCTTACGCTGGCAGAAAAGACCCAAGAACGTGTCTTCGTAAGCAGGTCCGACTAAAAATCTGTGGTCGTCTTCGCGGGCGGGCATCCGTGCAGCGGCGATGTCGCCTTTGCCATCAGCCAAGGCTTGCTTCATTTCAGTTTCGTCCATCACCGGTATGAAATGAATTTTTAAATTGTAATGATGGCCGAAATTTTCAAGCAGATCATGGTCGATGCCGAACTTTTTTCCGGTTTTATCTTTAGAGTATGTGAGCGGATTTTTGACCGTTAAAACACGGATCTCTTGCTGATCTTGAGTCCGCTCTTTAGTTGTCGCAAGACTTGCGGATTCGTCCCAATAAATTGCATCGCAGCCATTCATTGCGAGAGTCGCAAAGCCAAGAATACTTGCGGTGATCAGGCGATTGATTTTACTCATAAGTCCATTCTCATACTGATGTCGATGTATTAAAAACTTGCTCTGAGAGCAAGCTTTACAGGGCCAAATGGTGATCGAATTTCGTCAAGTGCCCTATTACGTCATACTCTGTGCCACAGGGTGGAAAATTTACGCGCACGCTCTGCGTATCAGAGTGAGATGTCGCTAATTCGCCATTGAGTTCCTGGTCCAGCATTCCGAAGTAAATAGAAGATTGTGAAGGAGACCACCATGAGTTTTGGACTGATTTTTGTCGGAATTGCGTTCGTCATTTGTGCGCGGATCGGTGTTGCGGTTTATAACAATCTTGTGAGTCTCAAAAATCAAATTGATCGCGCGTGGACGAATATTGAAATTTTACTCAAGCAACGTTTTGATGAAATTCCGCAAATCATCCAAGTTGTTGAACAGTATGCTTCCTACGAGCAAAAAACTTTGCAACGCGTGATCGAAGCACGAAATAATTATTCTCAGTCTTCATCCATGGGATCCAAAATTGATGCCTCGAACGAAATGTCGACGGCGCTCAAGGGGCTGGTCGCACTTGGCGAAGCGTATCCGGACTTAAAAGCGAATCAGTCTTTCATGCAACTTCAGAATCGCGCTTCGGAATTGGAAGGTCAAATTACAGACCGCAGAGAGTTTTTTAACGAAACAGTGACGAATTTTAACACGCGGATAGCACAAATTCCTGACATGTTTTTCGCGCACTTCTTAGGGTATAACGAGCGTCAGCTTTATCGTCCACCCGCTGAAGAAATGACTCGCCCTTCTTTAAAAATGAACGTGGGTTGAGTGAAAGATGCACTTCATATTATCCGGCGATGATTCAGCAATAAAATTGGTCGGTTCGCTAATCGTACTCGGCTCGATGGGGATCGTGACCGGATATCGAGCGTTCAGGGCTAAACGAAATGTCGAAGACACGGCTTGCAGTAAAGTTGTCTCTGCTCCGCAGGGCCTGGTCGAACTTCAAGGTCAGGCTTGGCCAACCGCAACGCTTCGAAGCGTTGATGGCAGATTGCTTAGCTACTGGCACTTGCAGGTTCAAAAGTACCAACGCTGCGGCAAGAGCTCCGGCTGGGTGACGGTTTATAATTTTCAGTCCTCCGATCCAATCATTCTTACGGACGGGTCTGCGTCCTGTTTGATCGTTCCCGAAAAAGCGGAAGTGATCGCGATCGAAAGCACATACCAAATGCATAAAATCTCGCAAGAACAGCGCGATCAACTCACCCGTAGTCTACCGGAAGCGGCAGAATATTTTTCGTTGGCCGGCCAAATTCTCGGCGGATTGTTTGGCGGTAACGTCCGAATTCTTGAAAAGAAAATTATGGCCGGATCCCCCATGTACGCTAGGGGAGAGTTTTCCACTATGTCGGGTTCGCTCGCCAAAGCGGTAGGGGATTACGAAGGCTACCTTGGTCAATATGCAAAAATAAACGCTCCGGGGTTCCAGGCAAGAATGTTCGATTCAAATCACAACGGAAAAATCTCTGAGGTAGAACTTATCAACGGGTATTCATTCGCAGCTAGCTCGTTTGCCCATAAGCCTGGAATACAAACTGTGAGTACTTCCGGTTTCATGTTCTGGTCGCAGCAGCACAAGCTTATCATTGCGGATACTCATCAGAAGTACCTTGTAAATAGACTCGGCACTAAAACTTACCTTACCCTATGGGGTGGGGTTCTTGCCTTTGCGCTGGGGATTTTTCTACTACTGCAAAAGCTGGGACTTTAGTCCTTACCCTCGTTGACAACGGATAATTACGGACAGTTAATAGTATTCATGGATAATCATGACTATTTAGATTTCGATGAAGCCGTTGGATACCTAAAAACCACCTCGAGCACGCTCTATAAGTGGCTGCAAAATGGGAAAGTGCCCGGGCACAAGCTAGGACGTCAGTGGAGATTTTCCAAGGACGAGTTGGAGCTCCACGT
>JACMRP010000163.1 GCA_014376325.1 Pseudobdellovibrionaceae bacterium | reverse complement strand
GATAAGCCCCTCTTCGGCAGCGACTTTCTCTAAAGCCTTCCACGCGGAGGATGTTTCGATCGTGTCGATACGCCGACCCCAAGGATCGAATGGAACTAATCGTGGTGGATTTTTTTCGGCCTCATCGGCCCACACCAACATATCGGTCGCGGCGCGATGGCCGAGATGTTTTAGATGCTCGGTCATGTTGGAAAGAACCAAAGTCGGAATTCGCCAGTGCAAATAAGCCTGAAGAAGACGGTCTTCCGTGTACTGGTTCTTCAGCTGAGGGCCTTGCTGAAAAAACGTCACTAGAAGAACTTTTTTCGCTGACTTGAAGGAAGGATTTTAAGCATGTCGCGATATTTAGCGACGGTCCTTCGGGCAATTTGAATGCCTTCGACCTTTAAAAGCTCCACAATTTTTTGGTCCGACAAAGGATTTTTTGTGTCCTCGCGGTTCACTAAATCTTTGATTTTTAGCTTTACCGATTCACTTGCAAGCGCATCCCCATCGGAAGAGCTGATACCAGAATTGAAAAAGTATTTCAATTCGTAAATCCCCTGCGGCGTGTGCACATACTTAGATGTGGTCACTCGGCTAACGGTTGATTCGTGCATTCCGATGTCGTTCGCGATATCGCGCAAGATCATTGGCTTCAAAAACGCGGATCCTTTTTCAAAGAATTCACGTTGATGTTTCACGATACTTTCAGCGACCTTATAGATCGTTCGCTGCCGCTGATGGATCGATTTAATTAACCAAACTGCAGATCGCAATTTTTCCTGAATGTAATCCTGAGTTTTGCCTTCGGTCTTGCCGCCTTTTTGCAGCATGTTCCGGTAGAAGTTTGAAATCTTCAATCGTGGCAATCCGTCTTCGTTCAAAGAGACGACGAAATCATCGCCAACTTTGTACACGTGAACGTCTGGCGTCACGTACTGGGTGTCGTTACTAACGTAAGCGCGACCCGGTTTTGGATCCATCGAGTAGATAATCTTGCACATCTCGATGATTTCTTCGAGTTCTCGGCCCATCGTTTTTGCGATGGCTTCATAATTTTTCTTTTCAAGATCTTTTAAATGGTTCGAAATAAGATCCACGAGGTCCTTAGTATCTTCTTCCAGGTGCTTTGCCTGAATCAAAAGACACTCTTTAAGATCCCGCGCGCCAACACCTGCCGGATCAAATTCGTGAATCAGACTTAGCGTATCTTCTAAATCTTCTATCGGTATTTTTTCTTCCGTCGCGATTTGTTCGAGCGGTGTTTTGATGTACCCATCGTCGTCGATGTAGTTCATCAACAATTCAGCGACTTGTTCTTCGTATTCGCTGAAACCGTTCATTTTTACTTGCCAGTGAAGATGATCGTGCAAGGTTTCCGACGCCGAGATGGCGTTCTCGTAATTCATGATCTCTTCGCTGCCGGCCATTCCAGATTGCGGAGGTTTCTGATTTTGTTCGAAATAGCTTTCCCATTCGAACTCGTCTTGTTTTTGAGGATCTTGCGTATTGTTGTCGACGACCTCGCTGCCACCGCCATCAATTTCTGCAGCGACTTCTTTGGTCCGCTGAAGATCTTCTTCTTTCAGAACTTCGGCTTCTTCGAGGATCGGATTTTCTTCTAATTCTGAACGAACCGCGGTCTCTAGTTCCATACGCGACATCTGCAACAGTTTGATAGCCTGTTGCAGCTGCGGTGTAATCACCAAGGATTGGCTTAAGTTCATCGTCTGGCGTAGAGCCACTAGTGAATCTCCTAAAGTCTAAAGTTCTCGCCCAAATAGTTCTTGCGGGCGATTTCCGAGTTCGCTATTTCGTCAGCGCTTCCACTGACCTGGATCTTTCCATCCTTCAAGATATAAGCATAATCGCAAATGCCCAGAGTCTCACGCACGTTATGATCCGTGATCAAAACTCCTATACCTTTGGCCTTAAGGTCGCGGATGATATTCTGAATGTCCGCAACCGCGATCGGATCAATCCCCGCAAAGGGTTCATCGAGGAGCAAAAATTTCGGAGCCCCCGCTAGAGCGCGCGCGATTTCGACACGCCGGCGTTCGCCCCCAGATAACGAATACCCGTAGCTGTCCCGAATATGCGTAATTCGGAAATCGTTCAGCAAAGCTTCGAGCTTCTCAGACCGTTTCGGACCGCTATAGCCATGCGCTTCTAAGGCGACGATTATGTTGTCCGTAACGGTTAACTTACGAAAGATGCTGGGTTCCTGCGCAAGGTAACTAAGTCCTACGCGAGATCGTTTGTACATCGGTTGATTCGTAATTTTTTGATCGTCGAGTTCGATGTCGCCGCTGTCCGGCTGGACTAGACCCACCACCATGTAAAACGATGTCGTCTTTCCGGCGCCATTGGGGCCAAGTAGTCCGACGACCTGACCTGATTCGACCGAAAAAGAAACCGCATCGACGACTTGTCGCTTTTTGTAAGCTTTAGAAATGTCTTTGATTTGCAGGTAGCTCATTCTTTTTTTTCCATCTGTGCGCGGACTTTTTCTACCTTAACCTTTTTTCCGCCTTCAAGAAAGACGATTTCTTCACCCGAAAGCTCATCATTGTTTTGAATCACTTTTGGGCGACCGCGAAACGTAAACATATTTTTTAAAAGATCCAAGTTCACCGTGTCGGCAGTCGCGACTTTATCGACGTCGCTGACTTTAATTCCGCCCTGCATTTGCACATAATTGATCAAGCTGGAATTGCCCCGGTAATGGAACGTCGCGACGGGGCCTTGCAGCTTCAGAGTGCCGTACTTCATTTCCACACGGTCGATGAATTTTGCCTGACGCGACTTGCCTGAAAATTCGGCCTTTTCACTCGAGATCTGAAAAGCTTTGCCGTCTTTGAATTTTTTCGAACCGCGGACACTTTCGCGGATGCTCATAAGGTCGTCGTCGACCGTGACCAACATATTTCGGCCGTTCAATTCAAACCCTTCGCCAAGCTCATCGGCGGGGCCCATCATGTTTACTTTTTCCGGGCTTAGTATTTGGCGATTTTTTGAGCTGTAAAAAATTGATGGGGTTTTAAAAGTGTAACCATTTTCGGACTTGGTGACGACGTTTCCGCGAATGCGTAAGTCCTTCGATTTGCCGTCGATGCTTCCGCGATCGCCGGTCACCGTAAAGCTGACTTTTTCTTTGTTATAAAAAAGCACGCGCACGTTCTTTAAATCAAACGCCGCCGTTCCGATACTGCCTTCTGCGGCTTCGGCGAAAAATTCCCAGTCACGCCCGCCCTGTTCTTGGGTTTCGACGTAATGAAGTCCGTTCATTTTTTGTTCAGGCTGATTTGATTTTGGCGCGGTGGCGGTGGCCTTTGAAGCGCGCTCTTCTTCTTTATGCTCTAGACGATTCGGAAATATAATTAAAACTTCAACGAACAGAAAAACCAATAAGGACAAGAACAAAATATTTTTCAGGTTTTTCATATTCGGCCATCACCCAGTCGCGTGCAGTAAGAAGCGGTGTTGAAACCGCCTTTTACTTGGCGGCTTCGGCAGGACGCTTCATGACGGCAAAATTAATTTCGCCGGCGCCAGCTTCAACTACTGTAAACATGACTTTTTTCACGGTCAAGAAATCCACATCTTTGTCAGACTGGATGGTGATTTTTCTCCAAGCGTTAGGATCCTTCTCCTCTTGACCACGAGCATTGTTGACGACGTTCTGAAATTTATTTTTCAGACCCGCTTCAGTTTCTGCACGTTTTTGGTCCAAGCCCGCTTTGAGGACGTCAAAGAGTTTCTGAATCATCCACTCTTGCTGTCCCTTCACTTCGTCGAAGGTTGCCACTTGAAGCTTGTCGACTAGAATCTCTTTACTAGAAATTGTGACGACGTAAGCAGGCTTTAGTTCTTTGACCATCGAAGCCTTTGGCAAAACGACTTCTTTTGGAATGTAGAGAATTTCGCCGGTAGAGTTGTAATTTTGCAAAAGGAAGATCACGAGCACGGTGAACATATCCACCATCGCCGTCAGTGATAACATCGCGGTAACTCCGCGTTTGCCTTTTCTTTTGCTCAAAATATTGTGATATCGGTGTCTTTCACCGGGTCTAAATATTGCCATATTATTGAGGCGCTCCAGTCGCCACGGAGATCGCTGGGAAGCCGGATTGTAAACAGCTATCCATTCCGCCGATGAGTTTCTCGTAGGCCAGTTCATCAGACATCGAAACGACTACATCCGTTTTTTCCGGATACAGCTGCTTTACTCGCTGAAGTTGCGCCATCAGGCCTGCATTGTCGAACTCGCCATTTTGTAACGGCAAAGAAATGACCTGCTTACCTACGGTCAGGATATAGCCAACCTCTTTGATATCGATTTTTAAGACGACGTCCGATTTCGGAGGAGGCGTCGGCTTCTGATCATCTAACTGCTTACCGTAAAGCGAACTCCCGATCTGCATCATATTTACTTGATTCCAGACGGCGGTGATCAGCAAGAATGTAATCAGTACGCTCATCAAGTCGATCACGGGAACTAGATTTAACTCTACGTTCCTGTTTCGTCCTCGCTTGCCGCCACTTTCTACGTGTGCCATGAATTCATCCTCAACTTAAAGATTTAGTCTTTAATTTTGTCTCTGTTAGCTACTACTAGATTCAACAAACTCATGCTGGTTTCGACAACTTCATTTTCAGTTTTCTGAATTTGATGCTGGAAAATACCGTATGAAATGATCGCTAGCAGGGCAACGCCCAGACCAAATGCGGTACAATTCAAGGCATGCGAAATACCTTCGGAAAGTTTTTGCGCTTTCGTCGCTGGATCCGCAGCAGATACCGCGCGGAATGAACCGATCATACCGATGATCGTTCCGAGTAGACCCGCCAATACCGAAATATTACCGTTCACCGCAAGGAACGCTGAAAATCCTTCGACCTTCGGCATTTCGCGCATAACGGCCGCATCCATCGCCACTTGAATTTCTTCATCGGGACGTTTGTTCATGGCTTGCACCAATCCCGCTTTTACCACATTCGTCAGCGGAGCCGGACGAGCGTCGCAATAAGAAATTGCCTGGCGAAGATCGCCACCAACCACCATGCGGAAAACTTGATCGGTGAATTCTTTTTTGTCCACCGACATTGCTTTCAGTTTTAACATACGCTCGACGATGATGAAGACCGTAATGATCCCGATCAAGGCGATGACGTACATGACGAATCCGCCTTCGACGAACGCGCGTTGTATGAAATTCATATTATCATTTGCAGTCATTGCCTGCATTGCGGCAGCGGTTGCTGCATCCATGGGTGTAGCTGTAGGGTTCACGACTTTCCTCCTTAAAGAATTACCAAATTAAAATTAATTATCTGCTCTAAAGTAAAACGGATAGTTGACGTCTGCTTCTGTCCCAGTTGGTGGCTCTGGGAATCTCCACGTTGCCAAACGATCTCTTACACAATTTTCAACAGCGCGGTTACCGAGCGTCGAGCTTGCGACACTAGCACCCACGGCCTTACCGTGTTCGATGATCTTCCAACGGATCACCACTTTACCTTCAAGCTTCTGAGTCTTGTTGAGCTTATTCAGCTCACGCTCGTAACAACCACGAATTTCGCGAAGTCCCGCGCGGATCACCCGACGAACGGCTTCACGGTCAATTGTTCCGACAAAATCTTCTTCGGCTCCGCCCGGTTCAATCGCGACCGAGTTTTTATCACCCAATCCATCGCCCGTTCCGTAACCGGTTCCGCGGCCTTTTGTTCCGATACCGGCAATGCCTTGCGTGGCCGTGCCTTTACCGCCCGCGCCGACGTCTTTGAATTTTCCGCCGATGTCATCGCCTGCCCGGTCTTCATTAAATCCTGCGGCGCCCGTAGCTTTGCCTGCCATGCCGAGAATATCGCCCTGCCCTTGATAAGCTTTGTCGAGATTCTTACGCATTCCGCCTGAACCAAGTGCCGAGAACAATCCCATTTTTGATACGTCTTTGCTTTGCGCATTTGCGCCAGCAGTTTCGCCCTGCTTGATCGCTCCGCCTTTTTTAACCGTCGAAGTAAACTTCTTTGGTTTGTCTTTCGAATCTGGCTTTGGTGCCACTTCGGAAGCTTGGCCGGCTTTCGAGTTCGCAGACTTTGCGGCAACGTTCGTAGTTTTGCCTTTTGAAACGGCTTCTTTTTGAGTGTCCGCAAGCTTCACTTGTTTCGGAGTTGGCGTTGGCTTCGGCGGTGCCGGAGTCGGCGTCGCTTCAGGTTTTTCCTGAACAATTTTTTCTTGCGGAACCGGCGTCGGTTTTGGTTTGTTGAAAACCACCTGCGCCACGATCTCTTCCTTCTTTTCATCTTCCTGCATTGTCGGTGACGTTGCAGAGATATACAGAGCTAAGAGAGCCACTAAAATAAAGGACATAACCAAACCGGTTAATTCTGAGCTGCTCAGTAGGACCGGAGCAATCGGAACGATCGGTGGTTGCGGAACGAAGCGCACGTAAAGCTGTAAATCACTGTACGGAAGCGAAATAAAATACAACTCATTCTGATCCATCTTAATGGTCAATGAATTTCCAGATCGTTGCGCTTTTCCCGAACGAAGCAAGTCTTCGACGTTCTTACGTCCGTTTTCCGTCAGCAACTCAACTTTCATTTCGTTGGTAACTGCAATACGAGTCTCTGGACCCACTTCGACTAACGGCCATCCAGTGGGGCATATGCCTTCTGGCATATTGATGTCGTATTTTTCGCCGGGGCCCAAGCGGACGATGCCCGGGGTTTTGTAATGGTAAGTGGTAAGAACGCGCTCTTTCCAACTTACTAAAACTTCGACAACGTTTCCTTTTCCTGGGCGGATGTGATCGCGTAAATCGCGAACTTCACTTACCGGGGCAAAGGTCTTCGGACTTTTATTTTTTGAATAGACGGTCGCTTTCGCCGGCCCACGCGATACGTCGACTCTGCCCGCAGGAGTTACCGCGACGGTCGCGATTTTTGGCTTCGCGTCGATCTTTGGCTCTTCGTGTTTTACTTCCGGAATCGGCACGAATTTTGGTTCGGCCTTCGGCTCAACTTTTGGCTCGGCCTTTTGCTGAACCGAGGCCGGGGTCGCGGACGGAATGCCAGGGTTCACAATATTCGGCATTGTCGCAGGTATCGAGACCGCGGCAACTGCCGCCATGACCGGTGCCGCCGCTGGTGGCGCAGCATTCGGAGTTGTGTCTTCAGAAATTTGTCCTGGAGGGGTCGCCTTTGGCTTCGGAACTCCGACAAAGAAACTGATACGGAAAGGTCCAACTCCGATATCGTCACCAGAACTTAAAGGTGAGTCCAGTGTGGAGTTACCATTGATGAATGTTCCGGTCGCGGAACCAAGATCGCAAATATAGTATCCGCCATCGCGGAGTTCGATCATACAGTGAATCGTCGAAACCTCTTCGGCATCGAGATCTAAACCCACGTCGGCCTTGCGCCCGATGACGATTTGATCAAGATCGAATTGTTTTACTTCGACCAGTTGATTCCCTTTAAAAACTCTCAATATGACTGGAGATTTCAAGTGCCACCCCGGATACGCTGAATGTCTTCAGAAGTTTTTCTCATTTCAGGTTTGAAATTTTCCCTTAATTTGATCAGTCTTTTGTAGTTGAAATTCTTCTTCTGAAATAAATAAAATAATTCTGGCTTCTGGGTCGATCCTTCAACCAACTCATCTTCAAAGTTTAAACGTTGAGTGCGCGTACCTTTAGCTTTGGGTTTTGCTGCACCCGCTGCAGGTGCAGGGGCAGGCACGGCTTCTTCTTGCCCGTAGGAAT
>JACMRP010000162.1 GCA_014376325.1 Pseudobdellovibrionaceae bacterium | reverse complement strand
TTCTTTGCGATATCGTCCAGCACCGTTGGGGTTGCAGATGCCGTCAGCGCCAAGACTGGGACGTCAGGACGCAACTGCTTCAACACCCTCAGCTGAGAATACTCTTCACGGAAGTCATGACCCCATTGAGATACGCAGTGGGCTTCATCGACTGCAAATAATGCGATAGGCCGTTGCTGAATCCATTTCTGAAAGCCTTCTTTTTGAACTCGCTCTGGCGAAAGATACAAAATATAAAGTCCGCCTTTGCTTATTTCTGCAAAGATCGTTCGTTTGTCTAAATCAGACTGGCCAGAGTGAAGACAGCCAGACGGAATTCCGATGCGCTGGAGAGATGCGACCTGGTCTTTCATTAGCGCAATCAGCGGTGAAATGACGACGACCAACTGGCGCAAATAAACTGCGGGGAATTGGTAGCACAGGGATTTTCCGCCACCCGTTGGGAGCACCGCTAAAACGTCTTTTTTAGCTAAGATAGCCGAAATAATTTCGAGCTGCCCTTTCCTAAAAGAAGGCAGCAAAAAATTCTGTTTTAAAAGCTGAGGAAGATCTGCCGTTTCCTGAATCATGACCCACTACTTTCGTTGAAAGCGCCATGCCATTGCAACAACAAATCCTGGCCCAAACCGTATTTAAAGATGGGGACGATTTTATCTCATACGCTCCCCGGATTTTATGCTACCTTGATCCGTATTGGGGGCCTCTTGGATAAAGTGAAGTTAGTAGAAAAAATTCGGACGACGCTCGAAAAAGATCTAGAAGTTCTCAGGGAAGCCGCAAGATCTACCCATGAAGCCGCGACCCACGAAGAGAGCAAACCCGAAAACGAGTACGACACCCGGGGGCTAGAAGCCTCTTACTTAGCGGGCGCACAGTCTAAACGAATTATTGAAACCGAAGAACTGCTAGTTATTTTTAAACACGCTGAACTAAAGCACTTCACTGATCAAGACAGAATTTCGGCAACAGCGCTGATAGAAATCGAATTTAAGGGCAAGGTTGGATTTTACTTCTTGATGCCAAAGGGTGGAGGCACCAGCGTAACAATGGACGGCACCCGGATTCAAGTGGTCACACCAAATAGTCCATTGGGTCAAGCATTACTAGGAATGAAAGTCGGCGGAACCGCCATCGTCGAAAATGGCACGCAAATGTTAGAGTACGATGTGCTTTCGATTCGGTAATTAACCCGCGGTTAAAACTTTGTTAGCGCGCTTAAGCCTCTGCGAAAGAGTTTTAACCAGAGCCTTCGCCCATGACGGCTTCGAAAAAATAACTTTCTCTAATGACTCCATAGGTATTTCTACTAAATCGACTTCGGTCACAGCTTCAACGGTTGCAGACCTAGCTTCGTGATTAAAGTGCCCCATCTCTCCGACAAATTCTCCGGCCGCGATGTCTCCTAACGTGATTCGACCTCCGCTCACCGTATCGGAATACGCTTTCAGGCTTCCGTTCTTAACGATATAAACGGCGTGCGAATCGTCCCCTTCTTTAAATAAAACTTCACCAGCTTGCAGGCGCCTTAAGACATACTCTGGTTTTACTGAGCTTTCTTTAGGGGTAATTAACTTCGAAATGCACTCGACAATGGCTGATTCACTTTGGGGATCAGTTAAAAAACTGACTCTTCCCCCTTCGGGATACAAATCGTGATCCGCGACGACCGACATCACGACTACTTTGATATGTGTATTATTTTTTTCTTTTAAAATTTTAGTGACGACATCTAGCCCCGGAGTTTTTGGCAGGTATTCATCGACAAGGATGATTTTCGGAAAGATGTTATCAACTTTGTATTTGGTATCAAACCAGTCGGCCGCGTGAAATATAGAACAGTTATCGTAGTTCTTATTTAGAACTTCGGTTATCTGAGTGATCCGCGGGCCATTTCCACTGACGATCAGAAATACGTTCTTATCGCTTTGACGTGCCATTTGAATACCCACCTTCGAAGCGTGTCTCTCGTTGAGACAAATTCCGCTCCGTCTTAATCTATTATCTCGTGGATACTAGAAAGTCTCAAGACAGCGACGAACTTCCTTCCACAATGCTTGCGGTTGGTTCAGTCTGAGAGGGAGTCGTTTCGTATTAGGATTGGTTGCTGAGCTTAGTCCACTCGCGCTGGGTGATGATGCTGACTGATTCGGAATTCGGATCAAAGACGATTTTGACGTCGCCTTTGATCAATTGCTTTTCTATTTGATGAATCTTTGCTGACATAGAAACTTCTTCTGCGCCGTAGTCCGTGCCTTCACGAAGAATGAAGCTTTCAATAATGGATTGAAACGCATCATCACTGAGAACTTCTCGAGGGACTTCAACTGGTGGCAAAACCTCTTTATCTTCGTTCATGCTACTCTTTGGTTTTTAAGCGATCATCGTTTTCAGAAATGAATTTCTTAATTTCTTCAGCGATGCCCAAAAGCTTTAGCCACTGTTCTTTATAAAGCGTAACTGGAAATCGGCCCATCCCGTAAACGGACAAAGCTCCTTTTTCGCTGACCTTCATAGATAAGGTTCCGCGTGCATTTTTGCTGCTTTTTAATGCTTCATTTTCGGCTTTCAGTCTTTCGAGTTCGGCTTTTAAGTCTTCTGACATGTGTGTCTCCTGGTGTTGAGGAAATCATGGTCCTTTTCAGCTGCTAAATCACCAAAAACATACTGCCCAAAAAACATATTCTCGGGTAGATGTGTCGTAACAAATCGTACTGAGAGGATTTTATGAAACGCTGGTTGTTGTTACTATGCTTGGTTTTTATGGGCTTTGGTCTGGGTGCGTCTGCAGAGGAATCTTGGCCAGAAAAGAAATCAGATGCCCGCGGCGACAGTGAAGCAAATCGACACGACAAGCAGTTTACGGTGTTAGGTCAGTTAACGGGTTTATCCACCGCGGCTATCGGCACCCAGCAAGTTCATCTTGGATATTTCTTATCCCCAACTTCGCTTGTACAATTAGAAATCGGACAAGGCCGAAATGAAGGCCTGTTTTTCTTTTCTAGTTACCGCGTGCTGCGTGTGGATAGTCTCGGCATTCAGTTCAAAAAGTTCGTGGCGAACTCTTTTTATTTTAAAACAGGCCTAGATTACCAGGTCATCGACTACAGCTACAATCTGTACAGCAATGATTACTACGGCTTCAAAGGAAACACGCTCGGCGCGACCTTCAGCATCGGAAATCAGTGGCAGTTCGAAAACTTCACTCTGGGTTGTGATTGGGTCGGTATATTTTTACCCGTCGCTTCGAACACAACGAAAGATGTAGTTACTGCAAATTCTAGTTATTCGCGAAGCGAATCAGATTCTGACCAGAAGCGCTACTTGAAAGACAGTTCCCTTCAGTTCGTGCGCTTTTATCTTGGCGCTAGTTTCTAATTTATTCGCACCAAGATTTTGGGGTCACCACTTTGGTGATCTCATTCGCGCGCATATATAAAAAATCATTGCCCACGCTGAGCTTCAATCTTTGGGTCCTTTGCGAAATTGAAGTCACGGTCTGAACCTGCGCGAAACCTTCAGAATCAGTTTGCGAAATTCCGTTACTGCCCTTTAATGTCCAGGACATTGCCCTACGCGCGATGGGCGTCTGATCTGCGCGATCAATACCTACCGAAACGGTACCTTCAGAATCTCGACATAAAAGTTGCACGTTGATGACTGTAAAATACAATCGTCGGCAATTGTGCGACGTCGAATATCCATAGCCGGCCTCA
>JACMRP010000161.1 GCA_014376325.1 Pseudobdellovibrionaceae bacterium | reverse complement strand
TTCTATTTAGTTTTGGATTTTTTATGTTCTTTCTTAGCCTGCTTCATCATTTTTTGACATTCGCCCTTGCCCATTTTGGTTTCGCATTTCGCCATCATGTCGTGGTCGCACATTTTTCCGTCTTTGTGCATTTCCATACATTCATGCATCATACCATTCATATCCATTTTTCCCATCATGCCGTCATGCCCGTCGGCAGCTTTGGCGTCTTGAGCCGCTGGAGCGTTTGTTTCTGGATGATGTCCTTCGTGTGACTCTGTCGCCGCAGTTGGCTCTGCCGCATAGACGGAACCTACGGATATAAATCCTAGCAACGCGATTCCGACCAGTGCCGTTCTTAAACTTGCTTTCATAACAACTCCCTTTGATTATGTTTGGTTTTAACCAAACTGTTTGATTTAATTTGAAGCTCCACTGTTTACCAGAATGTCCCACAGGCGAGATATATTGTCTCATCCTTTATCGTCACATCTAGTGTGCGGGTTTCGCGAACTCATTCATCATGTTACAAGCAGAGAACATGCCAGCGCACAATATCGTATTTAATGGATGTATCTGCTAGAAAATATTCCAGTTAGAAGAAAACTGCATTTAACATTGACCTTCCAGCTATTGGAAGGTTTAACCTCCGCGGAAATGGCAGCATCAAAGGATAGAAAAATGGAATCACAAAAAGAACTTGATCACAAACATTGCGATCATACAGGCACTGCAAAGGGAGCTGTGAAAGATCCTGTTTGCGGCATGACGATCGATCCACTGACTGCCAAAGGCGGAAGCTCCGTTTACAAAGGGAAGTCTTTCTATTTTTGCAGTCCGAAATGCAAAACTAAGTTCGACGAAGGGCCTCTCAAATACCTTACACCGACGCCAGCTATTACTTTGCAGGCGAAGGATGTCGAATACACGTGCCCGATGCATCCCGAGATTCGGCAGATGGGTCCTGGGAGCTGTCCAATTTGCGGAATGGCCCTCGAGCCAGTGACAGTTTCTTTAGATCAGCCCGAAGACAATCATGAGTATCTGATGATGAGAAAAAGGTTTTGGGTCGGAACCGCGTTGAGTATTCCGCTCTTATTTCTGACGATGGGCGGTCGTCAGCTCATTCAATCCGAGTCAATATTAAGGATGCTTCCTTGGGTAGAACTTTTACTGGCATCTCCCGTCGTTCTTTGGGGAGCTTGGCCCTTCTTTGTCCGTTTCTGGCAGTCACTGAAAAATCGCAGCCCGAATATGTTTACGTTGATCGGGCTTGGCGTTGCGGTTTCTTACATTTATAGCCTTGTTGCGGTTTTGTTTCCGGATATGTTTCCGAGTTCGTTCCGCGACCACATGACCGGTGAAGTAGGGCTTTACTTTGAAGCGGCCTCCGTGATCGTAACTCTTGTTTTGCTCGGACAAGTCTTAGAGCTGAAGGCCCGCGGGCAAACCAGCGCCGCTATCAAAGGTTTGTTGGGGCTAGCGCCAAAGACCGCTCGAATAATTAAAGCCGATGGCTCAGAAGAAGATGTTCCACTTGAAAATATTCACGTGGGGGACAAACTCCGTGTAAGGCCTGGCGAAAAGGTTCCGGTGGATGGAATTATTTTTTCTGGTCAATCCGTGATAGATGAATCGATGGTATCCGGTGAGCCTGTGCCCGTCGAAAAGCAAGCGGGATCCAAAGTTATCGGCGCAACCATCAATGGCACCGGATCCTTTGTCATGGAAGCCCAGAAGGTCGGTAAGGACACATTACTTTCACAAATCGTACAAATGGTTGCCGAGGCCCAGCGGTCGCGAGCACCCATTCAAAAACTCGTCGACAAAGTCTCGGCCTATTTTGTGCCAGCCGTGATCTTTGCGGCGGTGGCGACGTTCATTGCATGGTCGATGCTTGGACCCGATCCCAAACTTGCTCACGCGATTATCAACGCCGTCGCAGTTTTAATCATTGCTTGTCCTTGCGCCCTTGGCCTTGCAACTCCGATGTCCATCATGGTGGCAACGGGCAGAGGAGCCACGATAGGAGTGTTATTTAGAAATGCCGAGGCCATCGAACTCATGAGAAAAGTCGACACCCTTGTCATTGATAAAACCGGAACGCTAACACTTGGGAAACCTCAACTCGTCACCGTGCGAACGTTTGGTTCATGGACTGAGACTGAATTTTTATCTTTAGCCGCCAGTCTTGAGCAAGCGAGCGAACATCCGCTGGCTCAGTCTATTGTCTTAGGTGCTAAAGAAAAGAAAGTTTCCTTCCTCGAGGTTCAAGAGTTTAAATCCGTGACCGGCAAAGGCGCGACCGCAAAAATTAAAGGTCAACAGGTCGCAATCGGGAATAAGGCGCTCTTAGATGATCTTTCGATTTCTTTAGAAGACGCAGAATCTTCCGCCGACTTGCTCCGAGAAGACGGGCAAACGGTCATGTATGTCGCGATCGACGGAAAACTGGCGGGGCTGCTCGGGGTCATGGACCCCATCAAGGAAACGACTCTTTCGGCGATTCAAGCTTTGCGAGAGGCCGGAATCAAAGTCATCATGATGACGGGCGACAATCAAAAAACCGCAGAAGCCGTCGCTAAAAAGATTGGACTTGTTGATTTTTTTGCGGACGTGCTTCCCCAAGGCAAAGCGGACATCGTCAAGAAAATGCAGTCCGAGGGAAAGTTCGTCGCGATGGCTGGTGACGGTATCAATGATGCTCCTGCCCTGGCGCAAGCGCAGGTCGGAATTGCCATGGGCACCGGAACCGACATTGCAATGAACAGTGCGGGCGTTACTTTGATTCGCGGAGATTTGATGGGCATTGTGCGGGCGCGATCTTTAAGTGAAGGAACACTTAAAAATATTCAGCAGAATTTATTTTTCGCCTTCATCTATAATGCCCTAGGGGTCCCGGTAGCGGCAGGTGTTCTGTATCCATTCTTCGGAATTTTACTGAATCCGATGATTGCGGCAGCGGCCATGAGCATCAGCTCTGTTTCGGTGATCTTAAATGCGTTAAGACTTAAAAGAACAAAGCTATCGTAGAAAGGCTTTAGACATGAATATCGGCGAAGCGGCAAAAATTTCGGGCGTGAACGCGAAACTCATTCGACATTACGAATCGATCGGCATCGTCCCGAAAGCCAGCCGAAGCGAAGGTGGTTACCGCACTTATTTCGAGGCGGAGGTGCACATCCTTTCGTTCGTAAAGCGGGCCAGAACGCTCGGCTTTTCGATGAAAGAAATCAAAAAGCTCGTGGGATTGTGGCGTAGCAAAAATCGCGCGAGTTCCGACGTCAAAGCGCTTGCCCTGACTCACGTCAAAGACATGGAACTTAAGATTGTCGAGTTACAAACAATGGTGCAGACCCTAAAGCATTTGGCCCGCAACTGCCACGGGGACGGCCGGCCCGATTGTCCTATCTTGAATGACATGGCAGGCCAGTAAACTGAATTGACGTTCCAACTATAGGAAGCTTTATCTTAGAGGCTCAGACCCATCGGCGGGGAAAAGGGAATTTTATGAAGCGCAATTTCGGATCTTTCATCGTGGCGTTTGCCCTCTGCGTGTGCGCGAGCTCAGCCCTTGCAAAAACGGTTCGGTATGAACTTACGATCGCGAATCAGAAAACGAATATCACCGGCAAAGAAGTTGATTTTGCGCTCGCGGTGAACGGAAGTATTCCCGCACCGACACTCGAGTTCACCGAAGGCGATGACGCCGAAATCGTCGTCAAAAATGGAGTGAAGGACGAAGAAGTGTCGCTTCACTGGCACGGTATTTTGCTTCCACCCGAAGAAGACGGCGTCGCTTACACGAACACGCCACCAATCTTTCCGGGAAAGTCGCGCACATTTAAATTTAAAATCAGGCAGCATGGGACGTACTGGTACCATTCGCACACGATGGTTCAAGAGCAAAAGGGCGTTTACGGCGCCATCGTCATTCATCCCAAAAAGGAAACCATTCGCTTCGACAAAGAAGCGGTGGTTGTGTTGAGTGACTGGTCCGATGAAAATGCGGATCAGATCATTCGTAATCTACGTAAAGATGGTGACTTTTATCTGTATAAAAAGAATTCGGTCCGATCCATCGGCGGGGCCCTTCGCGCGGGAGAAGCAAAAACATTTTTTCAAAATCAGTGGCAGCGCATGGGCGGAATGGATCTGTCGGACGTTGGTTACGATGCTTTTTTAATCAACGGCAAAAAAGATTCCCAGCTGCTGCTAGCGCACCCGGGCGAACGCATTCGATTGCGGATCGTTAATGCCTCGGCTTCGACCTATTTTTACGTCTCGCTGGGGCAAACGCCGATGCAGGTAATTTCTGCGGACGGGGTGGATATCGAACCCGCCCAGGCGAAAGAACTCCTGATGGGCATGGCCGAAACTTACGACGTGCTCTTCACCGTGCCCGAGCATAAAAATTTCGAATTGCGGGCAACCGCCCAAGACGTCAACGGTTTTGCTTCTGCCTGGATCGGGATGGGAGAAAAAGTTTCGGCTCAAGATAAGCTCGCTCCGGATTTGTACGCGCCGATGAATCATAGCGGTCACGGAGCGGGAGCCATGGATCATTCAAAGATGGACCATGCGGGTCATTCCGTTGAAAGCGTCCCGGCGGCAGTAGCGGGGCCAGTGTTAGAAACTTTGACCGTCGATGATCTAAAAGCTACTGCATCCACGGTCCTGCCTGCCGGAAAAAAAGTTTCGGACTTCAAGCTCGTCTTAGACGGCGATATGGAACGCTACGTTTGGTACATCAACGGCAAAGCGATTCACGAAGATCGGGACATCTTGATCAACGAAGGCGATGTCGTGCGGTTCACGTTCGTGAACAATTCGATGATGCATCACCCGATGCACCTGCACGGGCATTTCTTTCGCGTCCTGAATAAAAACGGCGACCGTTCACCGCTGAAGCACACCGTCGACGTTCCCCCGATGGGCACGCG
>JACMRP010000160.1 GCA_014376325.1 Pseudobdellovibrionaceae bacterium | reverse complement strand
GATCGAACCTTTACCGAATTGCTTTTCAATTGTTGAAACAGCCAATTCCAAAGCTTTCACTTTTTCGCCGTGGCTTCTGTCCGGGTTTCCAACTTCTTTTTCTTTTGATGGTCCAGCCATTGTATCCTTCGCTTTCTTTTCCTTCATCGCCATCCCGGCGATGAACCATTGTTAAAATTCTTTAAGTTAAACCTTTATTCAAAACCTTTGTCTTATTGAAAATCTCGTCCCTAGCTTACACAACTTACATATAATTTACACATAATAATTAAATCCCTGGGCTAAATAACTAGACGTTCCTAACTAGACCTTCCTAACTAACTGTTACGTAATCTCGAAATCAAAAACTCAAAAGCAAAACGTACGGAGGCCAACTGAATCTCGTTCCGCTCTCCCGTGAACTGCTTACGGATGGTGCTCTCAGCAACCCCAGGGCCGCTCACCGCGAAGCACACCGTGCCCACTGGCTTCGTCGGCGTGCCGCCGGTCGGACCAGCAATTCCGGTGATTGCCACGGACACTTCCACTTTCAACTGTTTGCGCGTTCCTTGCGCCATTTGCAGAGCGACGATTTCACTGACGGCGCCCTCCTTCTTAAGGGCGCTTTCTTCTACTCCGAGAACGGCCATCTTGGCGGCATTCGAGTAACTCACGATCGAACCCATAAAGACATCCGACACTCCCGGCAAGGCCGTGACGGTTGCGGATAGCAGTCCCCCGGTGCAACTCTCGGCAAAACCCATCGTCAGTTTTCGCGAGCGAAGAAGCTGTAGCAAGTCCCGCAAGAGGAGCGTTGTTTCAAGGTCGCTCATGAGGTGAATACCATCACTTGCTCTCCTAACCACATGGTGTGCTGATAAACGTACTGCAAAACTAAATTTACAATGAGTCCGGCAACGACATCGTCAATCACGACACCCAGTCCCCCGGGCACTTTCTTATCCAAGTAAGATATGGGAAATGGCTTGAAGATGTCCAGCACTCGAAATAATAAAAAGCCCGCTAGGAGCGACTGCCAGGTCATGGGCAGCCATGTCATTGCTATTAAGAAACCTAGGACTTCATCGATCACAATTTCTTTGTGATCGTGCCCACCGACATCGTCCTCGTAGGTCTGCGCGGCCAAAATCGCGACAGGGAGCAGCAAAACCGTGAACAGCATGTACACAAAAGGACCTGCCCAAAAGAGCAGCATAAAGAGCGGCAGGGTGAAAAGCGTGCCCCAAGTTCCGGGCCCCTTCGGCAGAAAGCCTACTCCGAATAAAGTCGCTAATTTTTTTAGAAATTCTCGAAGGACCTGGCTATTTATTTTCATTTAATGACTTTCATAAAACGAATCTCGCTAAAAAAATGTCTCAGAATGAGAATCCAAAACGGAGCTCTCGGACATCCAATTTGCCTCTGTTATACTAGGAGCATGCGACTCAAACCAAGGTTTATTCTGCCGCTTTTGATCTTAATGCTGATGATCAGCTATCAAAATTTTTCCAACGTTTCTTCTAACGAATGGGACTCGGCCGACACGCTTAAAATCATGAACGAGATGTCCGAATTCGAAAAAAACAATCCCAGCAAACCCGTCATCGCGACTCCGCAAGGCGGCAGCGATTTAAAATCCGTCAGTAACGATTGGATGGAGCGCCAGGGAAGTATTTTGCTGAACGGATACGACAAGCGCTTAGAGTCCGCGATGAATGAAAAGTTGAACTCTTGGGTTCAAGATATTTCGACAGATGCATCTGCAGCGAGTGCCGATGCGGTTGCGACCTCCGAACCCGTTCCGGAACCTGGCGCGGACACTTCCCGCAAAACTAAAAACAATTTCCGTTTTGCCCGATTGAACGCACTGAAATACGATATCGGCGAATCAACATGTTTAGATTTGACGGCCGATCCCGGCAATACGCGACTGAATTATTCCCAAACCCTCAGCTCTAACACCAAGTTAGGCGTTGAGCACCGCACCTCGGACAACAAGACTCAGATGCT
>JACMRP010000159.1 GCA_014376325.1 Pseudobdellovibrionaceae bacterium | reverse complement strand
GGGCCATGCGCCGAAGGCAGACCCCCGATGCCGCGCAATGGCCTCTAAGTCGACTGCGGGATAAAACTTGCGGGCCGAATCGATGATGCGGGTCTTTGCGCTTCCGGTGGGTCCAGATAAAATCAATAGCTCGCGCTCGGCACTCGCCTGATCGATCGAATCCCGTAAAAACTGCCGCGCTTTTTTATATCCACCAACAATTAATGGACGATCCACTCCGGCTTCTTTCAGCCATTGCTGAGTGATCTGCGAACGCAATCCTCCGCGGAAACAATAAAGGATCGCATTGGGGTGAAGTCGAATTTGCTGAAGCCAAGCTTCGATCCGCGCTGTTTTAACGGCACCGGAAACGAGCTGATGTCCGAGCGCCATCGCCGTTTCTCGTCCGGAAACTTTGTAGGCCGTCCCCACTTTAGCGCGTTCTTCATTATTCATGATCGGAAAATTTACGGAATTTGGCAGGGATCCCTGAGTGAATTCAACTTCGGCCCGTACGTCGATCAACGGGGTCCCGGTTAGAAATAAATTTTCAAATGCGGTTTCTTCGATATCAGACAAAAGTCACCGCAACGTCACCGCGCTTTACGACTTCGCCAACGATCGCGGTCGACGGAAAACGTGCTATTAGTTTGCCGACAATCTCGGGCGCGGCGTCCTTCGCCACAGAAAACAGCAAACCGCCGCTAGTCTGAGGATCGTGCAGCAACTGCACTTGGACGGGTGAAAGTGATTTCCAGTCGCAGGTGGCTTCGGTGTAAGCACGGTTGCTCTGGTGGGCCTTCGTTAAAAAACCACGCTCTAAAAAATTCATCGCTTTCGGAAAACACGGCAAGCTTGCGAATTTGTATTTTAGACTGACGTTGCTGGCGTTTGCGAGCTGCATTGAATGACCAGAAAGTCCGAAGCCGGTAATATCCGTGGCCGCATGAATTTTTGCTATCAACTCTGCTGGTAAAAAATCGACCGCGTTGTTGATTTGACTCATGCTCTGGAGGGCGTCTTCGATGTCGTTTTCGGTCGCTTCTGCCCGTTTTAGCGCGGCGGTCATCGTTCCGGTGCCGAGGGATTTGGTCAAAATTAAAACATCTCCGACTTTTGCCGCCGCATTTGTCCACATCTTTTCAGGATGGACGAAACCCGTGACGGACAGCCCAAATTTCAACGTATCATCGTCGATCGAGTGTCCACCTACAAAATTAGCGTTAGCCTCCGCGATAACGTCGCTGGCTCCTTGCATGACGTCCACGATCACCCACTCCGGCATCGTCGCGATCGGAAATGCCAAAATCCCGAGGGCCGTTTTTGGTTTGCCGCCCATTGCGTAAACGTCGCTTAAAGCATTTGCGGCAGCAATGCGGCCAAAAAGCTTCGGCGTATCCACGATCGGAGTAAAAAAATCCAAAGTCTGAACCATCGCGATTTGATCGTTGATTTTATAGATGGCAGCGTCATCGAAAAGCCCCCCGTCGACCATCAGCTCCGGGTGCGGCGCCGGAAATTTTACTTGTGATAATATCTTACGAAGTTCCGAAGCTGCCACTTTCGCGGCACATCCCCCTTTTTGAACTGTCTGAGTCAGCGCTATCTTTTGTTCCATGCGGTCATCGTAGTGATTCCATTATTGCACTGCAAATGAAATCTGGCACAATGAATATTCTAGAGGGGGTTCGTTCTATGATATCTAGGTTGGCCATCGTTTTTGCCTTCATATTCGTAACGTCACTGTTCGTCACTGAGCCTTCGCTCGCGGTAGACAAATTGGCTGACAAATTGGCCGACAAATCAGCTGACAAGAAAAAATCGAAAATCAGCACCCAGCTTTTTGAACATGATGGCGAAGCCACTTCGGTCAGCGGCAAAGTCAAAGTGGTCCGCGAAATTCAGGAAGAGACCGAAGTCTTCGTCGACAATCCGAAGGGCAGTTCTGGGCCCTTTATTCTGCCCGCCAATATTAAAGACCGGGCAAGATTGATAAAGTTACTCAACGCGAGCCAAAAACCCGGCGGTCCTCCCGTGGAGTTGGGCATCGATGCCCAACAGCGAATTACCCACGTTGAGTCGTCAGCGAAAGGGGCCGCGTCCGCGGATTCAAACTGATGCGTATTCTTGTCGTAGAAGATCAGATCAAGATGGCAAACTTCCTAAAAAAAGGTTTGAATGAAGTGGGGTACGCCGTCGACCTAGCCGAGAGCGGAATCGCCGCCGAATCATTTATGGCTCAGGGAGAATACGATTTGGTGATCTTAGACGTCATGCTCCCCGACCAAAACGGCATAGACACCGCACGACACTTGCGTCGCGACGGTTATCAAGGCCCGATCTTGATGCTGACGGCACTTTCGACGACGAAAGATAAAATTTTAGGCCTCGACGCAGGGGCGGATGATTATTTAACGAAGCCGTACTCGGTCGACGAACTTTTAGCCCGCGTGCGCGCGCTTCTACGTCGTAAATCTTCTACCACCGGTGGAAATTCTAATTTGCAGTATGCAGATTTAGAAGTCGACTTGCTCTTGCGTAAAGTCAAACGCGGAACTCAAGAAATAAGCCTAACGACCAAAGAGTTTGCGCTTTTAGAATACCTGCTTCGCAATGCCGAACGACCGTTGGGCCGCACCTCGATCGCGGAACACGTTTGGGACATCAACTTCGATTCCGAAAGTAACGTCATCGACGTTTACATCAATATGCTTCGCAAAAAAGTCGATGCCCCGTTTGCAAAAAAATTGATTCATACGGTGGTGGGTGTTGGCTACGTTCTCAAAGAAAATACTTAGACCCTTTCGAAAGATCAGCATACGTCTGCGACTGACGCTGATTTTCGTGCTGATTTTCGGCACGGTGACGATCTTGTTTAATACCTTCTTGTTCATTTTTATGATTCAAACATTACAGCAAGATTTCGACGACGCTCTCTTCAACTATTCGGTCGACGTTTCGCAATCGATCGAAATCGGCGTTAAGGGAGATTTAAGTTTCCCGCCGCTGAAATTAGACACCGGCAAGATTCTGCCGTTTCCACTGGGGACCGCGCTGATTCAAGTCGTGCACGCTTCCGGTACAGTGCTCGAAAGAGTGGGCGAATTTGGTGACTTCAGCCCCTCATTTAAGCGCGACTTCGAGCGCCTGTCGCTCGGTGAAGAGGCCACCTACCGCACGATTTCGAATATCAGTAAAATCCCTTCGGCAGAGGCAGACTCTTACCGACTGATCAGCTTTCCGTTGGACAATTCGAATCGCCCCCAAGTTATTTTACAGATCGCGGTGCCGATGACGTTGCTGGAAACTCAGATCAGCAAACGATTGACACTTTTGCAATTGGGCATTCCCGCAGTCTTACTGATCGCGACGCTCGGCGGTTTTTACTTATCCGGACGCGCGCTTGCGCCGGTTAAAAGAATGATTCAGATCGCGCAAAATATTGATGCGACCGAGCTTGATCAGCGGGTACCAATCCCAGAATCAAACGATGAGATTAAAAAACTGTCCCTGACTTTCAATGAAATGCTGGACCGGATTCAGCAGGCATTCCTTAGCCAAGAGCGTTTCGTTGCGGATGCTTCGCACCAGTTGTTAACTCCGCTAACGATCATGAAAGGTGAACTCCAAGTTCTGCAAAAACAGGGTTTTAAAAAAGACGACTTTGATGATTTCGTCGCGAGCACTTTGCAAGAAGTCGACAGTCTTTCAAAAATCGTGAAGGACATGCTGCTGCTTGCCCGGGTGGACGCGGGACTCGGCGGACTTAACTTGCAAGCGATCGCGATGGATGAACTAGTAATTGAGGCCATCAGCCGGGTTGAAAAGGTGGCAAAATCTAAAAACATTCGGTTGAAGTTCGACATCCTCGAAGAGACCGACGAGCGCAAATCCGTTCGAGGCGATTACGATTTGCTGCTGAATCTGCTCATCAATATTATTGAAAACAGCGTCAAATATTCTCCGACAGGCGAGATGATCGAGATCTCTTTGGCTTGGAAAAAGGAAACGAGCGAAGTGATCGTTTCGGATCGCGGCCCCGGGATACCCAAGGACCAACTTCCGTTTATTTTTGAGCGCTTTAGTCGTGGTGCCGTCGCGGAACGAGACACGAAAGGCTTTGGCTTAGGTCTGGCCATTGCCCAGAAAATCGCCATCCTTCACCATTCAAAGCT
>JACMRP010000158.1 GCA_014376325.1 Pseudobdellovibrionaceae bacterium | reverse complement strand
CGGGTCGCGTGCGGAAGCGAATGCACGAACAACAAAAATCCTGGCCAGCAGAAAACGATAAACACGGCCGCGCGGAACCAATCCGGACGATTGTTCCATAAAAAATCCTGCATCGCGAGCAAAGCGAAGACGTAACACCAAATCAACAACTTGATGTTGTCCCATTCCCACGGCGCCAAGATCAAATGTGCAAACAGCGCGAACAATGCCAGCGCAAACGCGATCGGAACAAACTTTTGCCAATCTTTAGCCCGGTAAAAAGTGTAAAGCGCCGCGCCCACCGCGACCAGCCAAGGTCCCACGTTGCGCACCCAGTAGGTAAAGTAGTCCACGCCCGGCTGACGATTCCATCCACGGCTCCAGTGAATAAATCCATTCATACCGGCTTCGGGCACTAACGCATTCAACACGAACGGCAGTCCCACAAAGAATGCCATCAAAACGGTCGGCAGCCACGTGCGCATTTGCCGACGCCACAAAATCAGTAGCCCCAAATAAAGACTGACGATAAAAAAACTGTGAAGGTGAAAAAATCCCAGTGCGCCCCAGATTAAACCCAGACTCACTTTATCAAATCGCGATGGTGACCAAGCTCCGCGGAAATTTTCGTCGAAAACTTTATAAAGGTATACACCGGCCGGTAAGGCGTAAACGAACCCCCGCTGGGTGACCAAAACACTTAAAAATAAATTCTTAAAATCTAGGCCTTCTTGTAATCGGTAAAGGTCCCAAGTCCCTGGCTGCAAAAAATTAAAAAAGCCTGCACTAAAAAAGATGGTAAACACCAGCAATGGTCCGCCCGCAAAATGCAGTGCCGCCATCGTTAACACCAAGCCCGCGAAAGTCACCAGCGGCAAATGGGTCTGCATCGCGATGCCGAGGTTTTCGAAAATTGCGTTGAATAAATCCATTCCAAATGGATAACGAAACCGAAATCCCAAAAAAATTGGATTCTCGGGCCAGAAGTGGACTCCCCTTGCTAAGTTCCGAATCGTCCCGAAGTGAAAGGACAAATCGCCCAAATTAGAAATATTCTGAATCCACCACGTAGACGGATCCTTCTGGTAAAACAAAAACACCGAATGCGCGTAAATGCCGCCCAAAATAATGCCGTACAGAAGCTTCGTAACTAAATCCAACGGCTTCCTAACGGCTATCCGCTTCGTCGCAGCGAAACGCCGATCGAAGTAACAATAAACTAGCCCCGCACACAGCGAAGTTACACCGATGACGGGACTCAAACTTCCATTAATGAGGGCGCCAAAACAGGCCGTCAATGCCGTCACCGAGAAAAACAATAATCCAGTTTGAATCAGGGCCGGCATCATAACTCCCCGATTTTCGAAAGCGGCCAAGAAAACAGTCCGCCAAACAAGTCCGCTTGGACGTAGACCAAAGTTTTCGCTCGACCTTGCCTGGTTTCTAAAAGAAAATTCTTAAAATCATTTTTTCGTTCGCCGAGTTTGCTTTCGAAAAATTCCTGATCTTTGGGATCGACGATGTAAAGCACTCCGTCGGGCGCGGTCAAAACATCGTACTTTTCATATTTTAGCGTAAAAAATTTGTAAAACACGACCGGGAACGGCCAAGACTCTTCCGCTCCGATCTGAATGACCTTTTCACGCAGCAACGGATTCTTAAGGACCACGCTCTGTATTTTACTGATGAACTCTTTCATCTGGTAAGTGGAATTCACGTAAACGTAAGGATGATCCATGTCGATCGGATCGTTGTACTGAATTTTGTGTATGATCGAATAGCCACCGGAAAACAGGACGGCCACGCCAACAAGGACACCGATCTTTAAACTTTCAACGACCGTCGATTTTGAAGTGTGCTCAAGCAGTGCCTTCATCCCGAATCCGGCGAGCACCGCGAACGGCCAAAGAATCGTGATGATGCACCACGGAGTTTTGTAAGGGATCAAAGAATAAATCACAAAGTTTGCAAGCGCGAAGGTCGCGTAAAACAAAATCCATTTAGACCGAAATGCAAAAACGAGCGCTACAACGAAGCCGGCAACGATCGCGAATTCATTTTTGTACATAAGCTCTGCCCAATGCAAGAAAGGCTTATTATGACCGGCGCCATTGACCCCGGTTTTCAGCCAAGGCATCAGGGCCACAAAAAAGTCGACGATGCCCTTCGGGTTTCCGCCGAAACCCGTGAACAGACCGACAAACAAGAGCAACATGAATATCAGCGGCGTCTTCACGCCTTCGGACAGCAACGTTTCCTTTAGCTTTCCATATTCGGTCGACCATCGAAAAGATTTTCGATTTAGCAACCAGGCAAGTCCCGCCGCCGGCACAAATGCGATCATTAATATCACAAAGGTTTCTTTGAGTGCCATCATGCCGAGCATTGAGGCGACGAATGTCCACCAGAATTTTTTAAAATCGCCCGCAGCCCAATAATGAAACGCTAAAAATCCTAAGACCTGAAAAAAAACGAAGGTGGATTCGTGAATTCCCGACCGTCCGTAAAAAGCCATCGCGGGACTAATTAACAAAAACACGGCGGCCCAGCGGAAAGCCCTTCGTTGCGCGACGGGTCCCCACCACAAAATGACCAACGTCAGCACCGAAAAGATGCTGGCGACCCACCGGGTGCTTAAAAAATCGTAACCGGTAAATATTTGGATCATGTGGACCAAATAAAAATACAAAGGCCCGTGATAGTTTGTGGGATCGTACGTAAAAAATCCCTCTTCCCAAATGCGCTTCACGAACCACATATTGATGCTTTCGTCGAAGTGGATAGGCTTGTTGTCCAGCAAGACAAAACGCAAGAAACATGCAACGAGCACGAATATCGCGCTCGCCAACATCCACAGGCGACTTTCTTTAGACTTTATGAGATCCTTCATGCGGTTATTCTAGAAGCAAAGACCGCACGAAGGAAAATAAAAAATGTCCGAATCCACTGAAGCCGCGATCCAGATGTCCCTTTGCATTCCGTCGCTGGCGGATTCGGGGCAATTATTAGAGTTTGCGGCCGACGTTAGCTCGTTCTTTGCGAAATTTCCGATTCAGTACGAAGTTTTGTTGGCCGCACCGCGAAGTAGGATTTTACCCGAACTCCCCGCAAATTTCCGAGTGGTCCCTATCAAAAATGCGAATGCGAAAGCCAAGAACCTCGTTGCGCTATTTGCGGAAGCTCGCGGAGAATACTTGATCGCGTCTGAAATCGAACTGGCAATTCCGCTGAGTGAGTGTTTTAAAATCCTTCAAGTATTTTTCGCAGATCCCGCGACGGATGCGGTATTCGGTGATCGCACGCAGAAGAAAAAGAAACTCGAAAATACGAAGTACGATGTTCACTTAAATAAGACGGAAAGTTTTTTTAACGGAATTATTCACGACAAGACGAACTGGAAGTTCGAAGATCCGTTCTGTCCGGTCTTTGCTCTGAAAAAATCCACATTTGAAATGCTGAAGCCCGACATCGCGGCGATCGGTTGGCACCTGACGCCAGAAATTCAGCGCCTGGTTCAGAAAAAAAATCTGACCGGCGTGGAAATCCCACTTTATGCGGGATCTAGAATGTCTTCAAAAAATTCATCCGGCGCGCCTGCCCTGACGGAGATCTTAGGACTTCTGCGTTTCGTCCTGTTCCGGATTTGAATTGATCAGCTTCTGTAACAGACTTTTTGCCGATTCAACTTCTTTACGTACGGTCGCTTCCTCTTTGTAAACACCCAACATATTTTCTGGAGCGAAGCTCATCACCTGAAAAACTTCGTACTGTTTACGAAGCACTTCACCGTATTCGCGTCGCAAGCTCGGGGGGATGCGTTCGAGCATGCGTTCCAATTCTAAACCAGAGGCCTCTTGCCCAGAGATCGTGCCTAAGACTAAATTAAAGATGTTAGTCATCTCGGCACCGACGGCGCGGTAGTCATTCTTTTTCGCGAGCGGGTCTAATTTTTTGTAACGTTTCGCGATGATTTCACGCAGATTTTGTCGACGACGTCCCCAACACAGTTCGACTTTTGACCGCCAGCCTAAAAACAAAAATACGAAGGCGTAGACGCCGACCCAAAAGCCGGGCTCGGTCGCGACTTGCATTGCGCTTGGCTTGTCGTAGCTTAGCAATAACTCTGGCAATACGTCCCCACGCGAAACTGATTTTGCGGGCGCGGTGATTTTGCCTGGATCGGCCATTTTGACGTTGTTCCCGCTGGGCGCGTTGGCGTTTGCTTCGACCTTTAAGTTTATTTCTTGAGTCGCGCGGCTGTAGTATTTTTTTGTCGCGGGATCAAACATGCTGACGCCGATTGCCGGGATTTTTAAATCGCCTTGTTCGCGCGGGATCAGTAAAATTTCAAACTCTTTGTATGAGCGGCCGTTCTTAAAAAACTTCGAATCTGATTTGGTATCGTAAACTTCAAGCGTTTTTGGCCAATCGATTGCAGGAAGCTCAATCAGTTTTGCATTGCCCGTGCCTTCAAAGCGCACTTTCAGCGAGAAGGGCTGATTGACCGGTACCGCCTGATTTTCGGTACTCGATTGCACGTCGAACTGTCCCACCGCGCCCGAAAAATTATTCGGGCGGCCTTCGGACGGCAATGGCTTCACGTTGATTTTTACGCGGTCTGAACTTTTGGTGTATTCATAGGATTTTCCGAAGCCGAAACCGCCAAAATTTTGATTCGGTAAGCGCACGCGGGATTTAATTTTGTATTCGTCGACGAAGGAAGTGCCGGCCCGAATCGGAAACAGGGCGTGCGAAGCTAACAAAGCCTTATGATACGCAACTCCGTTGACCACTTCGTCCGTGAACTGGATCGACGGAACTTCTTCGATGATCTCTTTCCAAAAACCTCTTAGGTCAGGAAACTTCAGACGATCCAATGTTTCCATTTGTCCGCGGGTGTAGATATACCAACTGACGGTAACTTGTTCGCCTTCGTACACGTCGAGTTTATCGACTTCGACCTGAATAAAAAAAGCCGCGTTCGGATCTTTCGGAAGCGAACGGAATTGCGGTTCAACGTAAGGTCGGCCCGTGCCGCCGGCCATGCCGCCCATATTGCCCTGCCCCTGATTGCCCCCGCCACCTTGCGGGTGCCCGCCGCCGCCGCCGCCTTGGCGCTGCAGAAGTTGGTTGAACAATTCCTCTTCGGCCTTGTCGATCTCTTCGAAAGAATCCATGCCGGGCCAGCCGCCGGGCATTTGCGGTTGCGCCGGACGGGGCCTTGCGCGCGAGCGACCTTGCGGACGCGCGGTTCCCGCTTCGCCAACCGAAATTGTGATCGGTTGCGTATTATACACCTTGCCATCCACATTCACTTCGAACGCGCCGACACTGTAAGTCCCTGCCTTGCGCGGCGAGAGTAAATAATTATATTCCTTGCGGCGTTGCACTTCGAATTCCATACCGTTCGCGCCCTGAACCAAACGTTGCGAAGTCGAACTGGATTGCCAGCTATTCAGCAATTCAAAACCTTGCAGGTCCGGAGCACGCGGTTCTTGCGAATCAAACGATCCATCAGACGCCACCGACACGGTCAGCGTAAAAGAGTCACCGATAGCCATTTCGTTACGATCAACCGTTGCCTGGGCCGAAACCTTTGCGGTCGCCACCGACGACGCCACAGAAACTAAAGTCGTCGTTATCGCGAGGACACTCAGAAAGTTACCAATCTTTGTCACGGGGTTGCTCCTTCACTTCTTTACGATTGAACTCGGCGCGGATTTTTTGCTCTTGCTGTTTGAGCTCCTGAAGGATTTTTTTAACATCGCCTTCCGAGAGATCTTTGCTGTCGAATTTTTTAGGTTGCGGCTTAGGATTGCCGCCATATTTTTTATCTTCGTTTTTATCTTTGCCGTCTTTCGGGTCTTTTTTGTCGTCTTTAGGATCTTTAGGGTCTTTGTCCCCGTCTTTACCGTCTTTTTTATCTTTGTCGTCCTTGGGATCCTTGCCGTCTTTTTTGTCGTCTTTTTTATCGTCCTTGTTTTCTTTGTCGTCTTTTTTCTGATCATCTTTTTTGTCGCCGTTTTTTCCCTGTTGCTGCTGCGACTGGATCAACAATTCGATATTGGTCTTTGCCTCGAGCGAATCTGGACGAATCGTTAAAGACTTCTGGTACAAATCTATCGCTTCGTCGACTTTTTTAGCTTTGCCCTGAAGCTGCGCCAAATTAAATAAAGACATGAAGCGCAGATCATCGTTCTTCGCAAACTTGTAGGCATTTTCGTAAGACAGCGGAGCTTTGTCCATTTGCTGCTGCAATTCGTAGGTCAACCCCAGATCCAAATGCGTTTCGGCCGAAAATGGATCGTACTCGAGCGTCTGCACGTAACTGTCAAAGGCGGCGCCGTAATTTTGCACTAAGAACATTGCGTTGCCCTTACGATTCAAAACCAGACTGCGCAGGTGCGGAAACGAAGAGCCAATCTGCTCCGTATTTAGCTTCATGGGTTTTAGAAGTCCGCTCCATCCTAAGAACAGCACGGACAGTGACATCATGAAGAGGATTAAAGATATCCAGATTATTTTTCTCATGCTGGTGGCACCTCGTAACGGCCTTTCCATAAACGGAATCCGTTGCGTCGTTCACCCAAAAATAATTCTAACAAAGCCAAAATAATTCCAGTAAACAAGAACCACTGAAAGTGTTCTTCGTACTGAACGGCCATCTTGGCTTCAAACTCGGTTTTTTCGAGCGTCGCAAAATCATCGGCAACATTCTTGATATAATCCCCGCCAGGTGTTGCGAAGTAAAAACTTCCTTGCCCGGCACTGGCCAATGACCGTAGCGCATCGCCCTTGACCGTCGTGATGACCGTCTGTCCTGAGCGATCTTTTTTATTCGACTTCCAAAATCCCATTCCGTCTTTCATCGGAATCGGCGCGCCCTTTTCCGTTCCGTATGCGACCGTGAAAACCCGGATGCCTTGGTCGGTTAGTTTTTTTGCGGCCTCGACCGCACCCGGTTCGTGATCTTCACCGTCCGAAGCGATCAAAATAACCCGCGTCACTTTTGAGGTATCGTCCGTACCGACTCCGCCGCGTTTAAAGGAATCGGCGGCTAAGCTAAGCGCTTCTTCGAAGCTGGTCC
Source organism: Pseudobdellovibrionaceae bacterium (assembly GCA_014376325.1). The sequence continues at coordinate 1,278 of JACMRP010000158.1, read as the reverse complement.
CCTGACTGCTGACCGAAGTGGTGCTCAGTGATTCTAAATACATTTTCGTGGCGTTGGGGTCATTTGATAGCGGCGATAAAATCGCGGCCGATCCAGCAAAGGCAATCACGCCAACCCGGTTCCCCGGAATGCGATCCAGCAATCGGCTTAAGTCGGTCTTTGCTTGTTCGAGTCGGCTGGGGCGTACGTCTTCGGCCAGCATGCTGTCCGAAACGTCGACGACCAACATGATCTCGACCCCTTCGGATTTAATCTCTTGCATGCTCTGACCCATCTGCGGACGGGCTAGCGCAATCGCAAAAAACAAAATCACAAAACTTTGAAGAATTTTTTTGGCGCGGCGCTTTTTGACCGAGATCGAACTCGTTAAAAACGGATACAGCCGGGCGCCCACAACTTTTGCCATTTTTTTCTTCGAATACTTATTAACGGCAAAAACCACTATCCACAGCAGCGGAATGATCCAAAGAAAATAGAAAGCAACCGGCGAATCAAATCTCATTACGGAGTCCTCCGCAAGATCGTTAAGCCCAGCAGCAAAGCTAACACGTAGCAAATCATAGAGGCCCGCAAGAACGGCGGAAATTTTTCTGTATAGCGGGTGAATTTATTGACGTCCACTTTGGTTTTTTCAAGGGAATCGATGTCGCGGAAAATTCCTTGAAGTGAATCCTCTTTAGAAGCCCGGAAGTACTTGCCACCCGTTTCTTTGGCCATTCGGCCGAGCAAATCGTCGTTAACGGTGCTGTCAAATGGCTGATACGTTTTTACTTTGTTACCAAAGATGTCGCGTTGGTAAATCGGAATTTTGGTGGGTCCGTCTTTGCCGATGCCGATCGAATAGATTTTTAGACCGTAGCCCTTCGCGATTTCTAGAGCGGTCTCTGGATCGATCGTGCCGCTATTATTTTCTCCGTCCGTCATGAAGATCATGATGCGACTTTTTGCGGTAGAGTCTTTTAGCCGGCCGGCCGCATTAGCAAGGGCTACGCCGATCGCGGTTCCGTCTTTGATGTTTGCGCTGGCGGCGGTCGTGATTTCTTTAACGCGTTCGAGGATCAGTTGGTAATCCAAGGTCAAAGGAACCAGCGTAAAACTTTCTCCGGCAAAGACGACTAAACCAATGCGGTCAGAAGAGCGCTTTTCGATAAACTGACGGATGGTTTCTTTCGCGGCTTCAAGGCGATTGGACGGTTTCATGTCTTCGATCAACATACTGTCTGAAATATCCAAACAAATCACGATGTCGATGCCTTCGACATTCTTTTTCACCTTCGT